>JBFKXW010000044.1:0-12224 GCA_041637915.1 Pseudomonadales bacterium
ACTCGAGAAGCTGTCGAAGCCTTGCGAAGACGAGAAAGCTATCGCACAGGTCGGCTCGATATCGGCGAACTCCGACACCGAGATCGGCGAGATCATTTCCGAAGCCATGCAGAAAGTGGGCAAGGAAGGCGTCATCACGGTCGAGGAAGGCTCCGGTCTGGAGAATGAACTCGAAGTGGTCGAGGGCATGCAGTTCGATCGTGGTTACCTGTCTCCCTACTTCATCAACAACCAGGACAACATGAGCGCGGAACTCGAAAATCCGTTCATCCTGCTGGTTGACAAGAAAATCTCCAACATCCGCGACATGCTGCCGCTGCTGGAAGGCGTGGCCAAAGCCAGCCGTCCGCTGCTGGTGATTGCTGAGGATGTGGAAGGGGAAGCACTGGCCACGCTGGTCGTGAACAACATGCGCGGCATCATCAAGTGCGCCGCTGCGAAGGCGCCGGGTTTTGGTGATCGTCGCAAGGCGATGCTGCAGGATATCGCGATCCTGACCGGCGGAACGGTGATCTCCGAGGAAGTCGGCCTGACGCTGGAAGGCGCCAAGCTGGAAGATCTCGGCAGCGCCAAGCGCGTTCAGCTGACCAAGGAAAATGCCACCATCATCGATGGTGCAGGGAACCCGAAGGACATCGAAGCGCGCGTCAAGCAGATCCGTGCCCAGATCGAGGAAACCTCTTCGGACTACGACCGTGAAAAGCTGCAGGAACGCGTGGCCAAGCTGGCCGGCGGTGTGGCGGTCATCAAGGTGGGTGCAACCACCGAAGTGGAGATGAAAGAAAAGAAAGCCCGCGTCGAAGACGCCCTGCACGCAACCCGTGCTGCGGTCGAAGAAGGCGTGGTCGCCGGTGGTGGCGTTGCCCTGATCCGCGCGCTGCAGAAGATCGGTGAACTGGAAGGTGCCAACGAAGACCAGAATGCGGGCATCAAGATGACGCTGCGCGCGATGGAAGCTCCGTTGCGTCAGATCGCCACCAACTCCGGTGACGAAGCCTCAGTTGTGGTTCAGGCCGTCAAGGCGGGCGAAGGCAACTATGGCTACAACGCTGCGAATGGTGAGTACGGCGACATGATCGAGCTGGGTGTTCTCGACCCGACCAAGGTCACCCGTACTGCGCTGCAGGCAGCGGCTTCCGTGGGCGGCATGATGATCACCACCGAAGCGCTGATCACCGACGCACCGGAAGACAAGGCCAGCATGCCGATGCCGGGCGGTGATATGGGCGGCATGGGCGGCATGGGCGGCATGATGTAAGCAGCCCCCGAGCTCCCGGAAGAGCCCTGAAGCACACGCTTCAATTGAAAAACCCCGCACTGGCGACAGTGCGGGGTTTTTTCTTTTCTGAGTCAACCGAACGGTGGGGTACTCGTTATCTGTGCAGGGGGCATAAGCCCTGCCCGCAATCAGCCGCTATGGAGACTCCCATGAAAGCAACTTCGGTAACGGCACTGGCCCTTTGCCTGCTCACCAGTTCTTCGGTGTTCGCCGACGACTTGGCGGACCGCATTGAGGCGCGCGGCGAGCGCATGCAGGAGCGACTGGACGAGCGCGGTGATCGGATGGATGCGCATCTCGATCGCAGGGGGTATCGCGTCGATCAACGGCTGGATCAGCGCGGGGACCGCATCAATGAGCAGCTGGACCGGCGCGGAGCCCATATCAACGAACGGCTGGATGCCGCGGCCGCGCGGGCCGCGGCACAGGGGCACGAGCCGCGTGCCGCGCACCTGGATCGCAAGGGAGACCGCCTGGAGCGCAAATTCGACCGGCAGGGGGATCGAGTCGATCGCCGGCTGGATCTTCAGGGGGATCATGCCAACAGGCGGCTCGACCGCAAAGGAGACCGCATCGACCGTCATCTGGATCGCAAGGGCCACCGCGTGGCCAAGCGGCATGACCGGCAGGCCCGCCGCGTTCAGCGACGCTAACGCATTCGGGCGGGGGTGATCGGGCAATCGCCGCCCCTTCTGGAGGGAAAAGCGCTAGAATTCAGCCTCAGGCAAACAGCAAAGGGCTGCGTGATGGAGAACGTCGGAACCTTCATCTTCTGGGGCGGGCTGGTTGTGATCGCAATTTATGCGGTCACCATTTACAACAATCTGGTCAGCCTGAAGCACAACGTCTCCAAGGCGTTTTCCAACATCGATGTGCTGCTGAAGCAGCGGCATGACGAACTGCCCAAGCTGGTAGAGACCTGCAAGCAGTACATGAAGTACGAGGGCTCTGCGCTGGAGGCGATCATCAAGGCGCGCAGTGCGGTGCAGTCCGCGCAGCAGAAGGGCGACATCAAGGGGCTGGGGCAGGCCGAGACCCAGTTGCGCATGGGGCTTGGTTCGCTGTTTGCCGTGGCCGAGGATTATCCCGACCTCAAGGCGGACGAGTCCTTCCAGCACCTGCAGAACCGCATCACCGGGCTGGAAAACGCCATCGCTGATCGCCGCGAGCTCTACAATGAATCGGTCAATCTGAACAACGTCAGAATCGAGCAGTTCCCGGACGTGATTATTGCCCGGATGATGGCCTTCAAGGCGTTCGACCTGCTGGAGTTTACCGAAGAGGAAAAGGCTGACGTCGACCTGAAGAGTCTGTTCAGCTAATCCCGGACCTGACTCGCCCCTCTGACGTATGTGTGGCGACGACTGGTTCTTTTTCTTCTGCCTGGGTGCGCTGGGTGGCACTGCCTGTTTCTACTGGCTATGGCGTGCGTACCGGCGCTATCGCCTGATCTCGGATACGCCCACCTCAAGGCTGCGATCGGCCGCGCAGGGTTACGTCGAACTGGCCGGTACCTGTGAACCTTTTGAAAAACAGTCCATCCAGGGCCGGCTGACCGGCCGCGCTTGCGTCTGGTATCGCTACGAAATCGCCAAGTACGTCCGTTCCGGGAAGAACAGCCACTGGAAAACAATCGAGCGGGGTGCCAGCGATGCCCTGTTCACCCTGCGCGACCAAACCGGCCGCTGTTACGTCGACCCGGAAGGTGCCGAGGTGCATGCGCTGCACGACAACGTCTGGTACGGACACAGGCGGGAGCCCGAGGAAGGGCCGCCGGCGAGGCGCCAGATAGCGCTGGTGCGGGGCCGCTATCGGTATACCGAGCATCGCCTGCACGCCAGAGATCCGCTGTATGCGCTCGGGTACTTTGAAACCATCCGGCCGGAGGCACTGGAGCGGGGTGCGGGTGCCTTGTTGCGTGATGTGATCAGTGAGTGGAAACAACAGTACGACCGTCTGCTGGAGCGCTTCGATGCAGATGGGGATGGAGAACTGAGCCTCCAGGAGTGGGAGCGGGTGCGGGCAGAAGCGCAGGTCGAGGCCGCGCGGCGGTATGGTGAACTGCAGGCTGCACCCGACGTCAACGTGCTGGTACGCCCACCCAGCGGTTTCCCGTACGTGCTGTCCAGCCACGGGGAGGAGGGCGCCTCGAAGCGCTATCTTGGTCAGGCGATCCTGTCACTGGTTGGTTTTTTCGCGCTGGGTGCGCTGGCCACTGTGTTGGGCACGGAGTGCCTGCTGCCAGCCCTGCGGAGCGGGTAAGGGCTCATGGAAATCCTCACTACGCTGTTCACTGTGGACGGATTGCGCACCCTGTCGCCCCCGCTGTTCTGGATGCTTTGGGGTGTTGCGGTTGCAGGGGGCGGATTCTGTTTTCTGTACTTCTGGCGGTTCCTGCGCCGAAAGCGGCTGATGGAAGACACGCCCACCTCCAGAATCCGGTCAGCTGCGCAGGGCTATATCGAACTGAGTGGCTATGGCAGGCAATTGCAGGATCACACCACCTTTGGTCCGCTGACGGCCCTCCCCTGCCTGTGGTACCGCTTCAGGGTGGAGAAGTATGAAAAGAAAGCCGGGCAGGACAATGGCAGCTGGAAGGTGATCAGCAGGGGCATCAGTGATCAGAACTTTGTGATCGATGACGGGACCGGGACCTGCATCATCGACCCCGAGGGCGCTGAGATCACCCCGTCCATGGTGGATTGCTGGAAAGGCGATACCCCCAACCCGCAGGCCGCGCGCAGGAGTGAAGCGGCCGGCGTGCCGTCGATGATTCTGTCTACCGGTTCCAGGTACCGCTATACCGAGGAGAGGCTGCTCGAGGATGACCTGCTCTACGTACTGGGCTATCACGAGAGTCTGGGCGGGGGGCGGATTTCCTTCGATCATGCCGGGGCAGTGCGAGATGTCATCGCGACCTGGAAACAGGATTACCAGGAGATGCTGGCGCGCTTCGACACAGACGGTGATGGCAGCATTGACATGCGGGAGTGGGAACACGTGCGCACGGCGGCACGGCAGGAGGCAGACCGGCTGAAGGTGCGTGCGGATACCTCCACCACCCTGCACATGGTGGTGCGTCCGCCGGACCGCAGCAAGCCGTATATCATCTCCTCGAAGACCGAAGAAGACCTCGTGGTGGCGATGCACCAGCGCAGTTGGGCCACTCTGGCCGGTTTCCTGCTGCTTGGCAGCTACGCTGCTTTTATGTTGTCCGCCCGTGTGACCGGGTAGCAGGGGGCCGCAATGCGCACGAAAATATATTCGACCGGCTGATTCCGGTAGAATTCGCGGTCAGATGATCAGCTTTTATACGGAACCGGATCGGCTATGACTCTTCTCCACTCGAATTTTCCCGTACGCTGGCTTGCCGCGCTGGCCTGTGCCCTGCTGCTGGCCGGGTGCGGTACCAAGAAGAACGCCGCCGAGGATGCCGAGGAAGAGCGCTTCCACATGGTGCGTGGCGAAAATCAGGAAGACTATGTGGAATTCGTCGGTAATGTGACGTACGTGCCGTTCGAGGGTGGCTTCTATGGCCTTGTGGAAGGCACCAACATGTATGATCCGCTGTTGCTGCCGAAGGAATATCAGCAGGATGGCCTGCAGGTCAAAGTGCGGGCCCGGCTGCGGGACTGGGTATCCGGCCGGAACTGGGGTCGCATGGTGCACGTGGTGGCGATTGAACGTTGCTGCGAAAAGCAGGAAGAAGATGACTGAACCCGCAACTCCGGCAGCCCGTTGATGCAGGACTCCACCCCCTCCGAGACGCCCGTGGTCGGTGGCTTCGCTGCGGATCGTGCCGATGCCAGCACCCGCGTGCCGGGGCGCCGGCAGCCGGCTGCCAAGAGCCAGACCGTGGTTGCAAAGACACCCACGCTGCTGCTGTTTGTCTTGTTGCTGACGGCAGGTGCCGGCGCATTGTTCTATCAGCAGCGGGAAATGGATACGCGCGACCGACAGAACGAGCAGTTGCGCGAGGCACTGTCGACGGTGCAGGCGGAACTGGCGGTCCTGTCTCAGCAGGTCAACAGGACAGGTGAGTCGCTCAACGAGACTGGCTCGGTCACGGAGCAGAAGCTCGGTTTTCTCGACAGCGAGGTACGCAAGCTCTGGGCGGTTTCCAACGAGCGGAACAAAAAGGCCATCGCCGCCCAGGAGGCCGCACTGAAGGGTGTGCAGCAGGAACTCCGCAAGCAGGACAGCGCTGTCGAAGCGGCACAGAAGGAAGTAAAGTCAGCGCTGTCGCAGGTGAAAGCGCAGGCCGCCACGGCGGGCAAGTTGTCAGAGCAAGTGGCGGGACTGGAGAAATCATTGCAGTCATTGCAGGCTGCCACCGCCCGGGAAAAAGAATCTGTGCGCGATCGCGAGCTGGCGCTGCAGACCCGCGTCGACCAGGTCTCTGCCCAGATGGGGGCGCTGGGCGAGCAGGTGCGGCAGGCCGTGCAGCGGACAGCTTCCTTCGATGAACGGTTGCAGACCAACCAGCAGGACGTTCGAGCGATGGACTCTTTCCGGCAACAGACGGTGCGGGCCCTGACCACCCTGCAGGCGACCGTGAATGAGATTCAGCAGGATCTTGACGCGATGAAACGCGTGTACTGACGGCAACGCTCCAGATTTCGATGTGCGCCGCGCCCGTGGCGGAATTGGTAGACGCGCTGGATTTAGGTTCCAGTGTCTTAGGACGTGTGGGTTCAAGTCCCTCCGGGCGCACCATCGAACTCCCGGCATATCTGACGGGCACGTCAATTTGCACTGTTTCATTGGGGGGTTACACTGAATGCGGCAGAGCGGGCCAATCAGGATTCGCTTTACGGGCATGTAACTCATCCGGATAACAAATGCCGTTCATACCCATTCCCAGCTCGATCCCCGACCAGTTGCTGCTGGTGCATGGGCCGAAGTTTGCTGCCTCAGGCCTCTGTAGTGCCCTGCGGGACCGCGGTCTGGCCATGCTCGAAGCACTGAAGCCGGATGTGGTCACGGATCAGCAGGTCACGCTCCTGCTCCTGGATGCGGAGATGCTGGATACAGCGCCGCTGGATGTGTGGCGCAAGGCCTGCCGCGGTGCCATCGTCCTTGCCGAAGAACACCTTGATCAGCATGTCGATTTTCTACTGCCGACGGGTATGCCGGAGCGCATCACCCTGCGGGCACTGGAGGCAGCGGCAAAGCACTGGGTGCTGAAGCGCGAGAAGCAGGAGCTCTCTCTGGCACTGGCGGCGGGCAAGGGACAACTGATGCAGATGACCAATATCGGCATCGCCCTGTCGGCGGAGCGCGACCTTTCCGCGCTGCTGAAAATGATACTCGACAAGGCCAGCCTGCTGGCCTCCTGTGATGCGGCGTCCCTGTTTCTGGTGGATAACCGCGATGAAAATGACCCCAAGCTGCTGTTCAAGCTGACCAAGAATGACTCGGTTGATATTGATTTCAAGGAATTCACCCTGCCTCTCGACAAGGGTTCCCTGGCAGGTTACGTGGCCCTGACCGGGGAGGTGCTCAACATCGCGGATGCGTACGATCTGCCGGATGATGTCCCCTACGGATTCAACAAGTCCTTTGATGAAAGCGTTGGGTACCGCACGCGCAGCATGCTGGTGATTCCCATGCCGAATCATCGTGGCGAGGTCACTGGCGTCCTGCAGTTCATCAACCGCAAGGATGACTATTCACTGAAGCTGTCGACGCCGGAAATCTGTGAACAGCATACGGTGCCGTTCGATGACGGCATTGCCACTATGTTGCGGGCGCTGGCCAGCCAGGCCGCGGTGGCGATCCAGAATGCCTTCCTGATGGAATCAATCAACCAGTTGTTCGATGGGTTCGTGCAGGCCGCCGTGATGGCGATCGAACAGCGGGATCCGACCACCAGTGGTCACTCATTCCGGGTTGCCGATTTGACTGCCGGGCTGGCGTTGGCGCTGCCCCGGTCGAACCTGCCGGTATTCCGGGGGATCGACTATCGGGAGTCACAGATCCGCGAGATTCGCTACGCGTCCCTGCTGCATGACTTTGGCAAGGTGGGTGTCCGTGAACATGTGCTGGTGAAGGCCAAGAAACTGCCCGAATCGACCTTCGACATCATTCGCTACCGCATTTGCCTGGAGAAGGAACGGGTGAAGAACCAGGCGCTGATGGATCAGTTGCGCCTTTGGGAAAGCCATTCTCCAGGCAACATGGATCAAGAAAGGGAGAAGCTACTGGCGCGCGTGGAGGAAGAGGGCCGGCGACTGGAGTCCTTTCTCGCCGCGATTGAGGAGGCGAATGAGCCCAGCATGCTGCCCGATGGCGCGTTCGATCACCTGCGGGAGATTCACGGGTACCGGTTCCACGACATTGATGGCACCGAGAAGGGTCTCATCAATGATGATGAAATGCTGGCGCTCTCGGTGCGCAAGGGCTCGCTCACCGAGGAGGAACGCCGGGAAATCGAGTCCCACGTCACGCATACCTGGAATTTCCTGAAGCTGATTCCATGGACGCCGGAGTTGCGGGGTGTGCCGGAGATTGCCGGCAAGCACCATGAGAAGCTCGACGGGACCGGCTATCCCAACAATGCGCCTTCGGAAGACATCCCGCTACAGACCCGCATGATGACCATCTCCGATATCTATGACGCACTCACCGCTGCGGATCGGCCCTACAAGCCTGCCATGCCGCTGGATCGGGCGTTGAACATCCTGGAAATGGAAGCCAACGCCGGCAAACTGGACCAGGATGCAGTGAAAGTATTCATTGATGCCAAGGTCTACGATCAGATCAAGGGCAAGGTGTACGGCCGGGATCTGAAATTGAATGACGGTGTGGCCTATGCCCACCATGTCTGCGACGTCGATCTGCACGATTAGTCGCCCCGTTGTTCGTTTTCCGCTCATCAGTTGGCAGCGATCTGCCCGACTTTCCCGGTTTCGTAGGCTCCTGCCTGAAAAAAAACATGGTGTGAAACTTTTTTTCGGTTTTGCGCGTATATAGAGTGAGTGGTTGTATAGGAAAGGGATGTTTAGATGGCGCGGATTGCAGTAGTTGGCGGTGGCATCAGCGGTATCTATGCGGCGTACCGACTGGAGCAGGCCGGTCATGTGGTCACCTTGTTTGAGCAGTCCGCGTATTTGGGTGGGCACACCAATACGCACCACCTGCAGGAAGCGACTGGTGAAGTCCATGTGGATTCTGGATTTATTGTCTGCAATGACGTGACCTACCCACTGTTCCTCCAGTTCCTGCAGGAACTGGAAGTGGAAACGCAGCCGGCACCGATGAGTTTCTCGGTGCATTGTGAGCGGAGTGGCTTCGAGTACGGGTCCGCGAATCTGGCCAGCCTGCTGGCACGGCGTCTCAATCTGGTGGACCTGCGCTTTCACCGCATGGTGCGGGACATCTTCCGATTCAATCGTGAAAGTCAGTCGTTCAGTGCCGAGGAAATGCAGGGCACGCTGGGCGAGTGTCTGGAGCAGCGTAAATACTCTGCTGACTTCGTTCGCTATTACATTGTGCCCATGGCTGCGGCCATCTGGTCGGCGCCGGCCAGCAAGATCACGGATTTTCCGCTGGACCATTTCGTGCGTTTTTTTGGCAATCACGGCCTGCTGTCTGTGAATGGTGACGTGCAGTGGCGCACGGTGGTGGGTGGGAGTTATCGCTACGTGGATGCATTCCGGGAGCGGTTCGGGGGAGCCGTCCATCTGGATGCCCAGGTTCAGCACATTCGGCGTGCGCCGGAGTCAGTGCAGGTAGTGCGCAAGGGGGGGGAGGCGGACGTCTTCGATGAGGTGGTGCTGGCCTGTCACAGCGATCAGGCGCTGCAGTTGCTGGGTCACGGCGCCAGCCCCGCGGAGCGCCGTGTGCTGGGCGCGATGCCGTACCAGGGCAATCGCGCCATTCTTCATACCGATGCCAGCGTCCTGCCCCGCCGGCGGGCTGCCTGGTCGGCATGGAACTATCGGGTCTCAGAATCCAGCGGTGAGCGCGTCAATGTCAGTTACTGCATGAACCTGCTGCAACGCCTGGAGACGGCGCAGACCTATGTCGTGACCTTGAACGATGACGGCAGCGTGCCGGATGAGCGGATCCTGCGTGAAATCGACTATGCCCATCCGGTCTATGATCCCGACAGTGACCGCGCCCGCGCGGAATGGTCACTCATCTCTGGCCAGCACCGCACGCACTACTGTGGTGCGTATTGGTTCAGTGGGTTTCATGAAGATGGCGTCCGGTCTGCCCACCGGGTGTGCCAGACCATCCGCAAGGCGAGCGTCGCTGCGTGAGTACACGCAACAGCCGCATCGGGTTCGGCGAGGTATTGCATCGCCGCATGCGTCCCCTGCAGCATGAGTTTCGCTACCGTGTGTTCATGCCATTCCTGGATCTGGCAGAACTGGACACGGTGTTCTCGGGCCGTTGGTTCTGGTCTGTCGGGCAGCGCAATCTGGCGGCCTTTCACCGCCAGGATTATCTTGGCGACCCGGAAGCAGCCCTAACCGAGACGGTGTGGCAGCAGGTGGAGGCCTCTCTGGGCCCACAGGATCGCGGTCGCGTTCAGCTGGCAGCCAACCTTCGCTACTGGGGCTACTGCTTTAATCCGATCGCCATGTACTTTTGCGCGGATGCCGCCGGTCGCTACGTGGCGTTGCTGGCGGACGTCACCAACACGCCCTGGGGCGAGTCCCGGCAGTATGTGGTGCCGTTGCAGGACGGTGCGTGCCATGACCATCGCTCCGACAAGGTCCTGCACGTGTCACCGTTCAACCCGATGGAGCAGCAGTATCGTTGGCACGTACGTTGCGGCCAGAAGAGCCTGCAGGTCGGCATTACCAACCTCGAAGAAGGGCAGCCCCTGGCCTTTGCTTCGATCCAGCTGGCGCTGGAGCCGGTCACGGCAGGTAGTCTGTCCAGAGCGCAGCTGCGTTTCCCCTTCATGACCGGGCGCATTTTGCAGGGAATCTACTGGCAGGCCTTGCGTCTGCGCATGAAAGGTATGGCCTACGTGCCGCCGCCACAGAAATTGGATGTTGTTGAATAAGAGGAATGGTTTGAATGAATACCGATGTATTACAGGTTGATGCTGGCACAGCACCCGGTCCGGGTCGTTGGGTGGGTGCCGCTTTGCGTCAGGTCCTGATCAGGCGGTTGCAGGGCCTGCAGTGGGGCACGATCGATTTGCGCGAACCGGGCCGCGAAGACCAGGTGCTCGGCAGTGGGGAGTCAGGCGAGCCGCTGGTGGTGCTGGAGGTGCGTGATCCGGCCGCCTGGGCCTACGTCGCTCTGGGCGGGGACATCGGTGCCGGCCAGTCCTACGCGCTTGGCCAGTGGGAGGCCTCCAATCTGCGCGATCTCCTGCGTATCTTCCTGCGCAATGCGGATGTGCTTGATGGCATCGATTCCGGCTGGTCGACGCTGGCGATGCCGCTCTACCGACGGATTCATCGCCGCCGCGACAACACCCGCAAGGGCAGTCGCAAAAACATCGCAGCACACTACGATCTCGGCAACGATTTCTTTGAATCCTTTCTAGATGAGCAGTTGCTTTATTCCTCGGCGGTCTACCCCACCGAGGACGCGACGCTGGAAGCTGCTCAGGTGGACAAGATGGAGCGGATCTGTCGCGGCCTGGACCTCCAGCCCGGCCAGCAGTTGTTGGAGATTGGATCCGGCTGGGGCGGCTTTGCTCTCCATGCCGCGCAGCAGTATGGCGTGCAAGTGCACACCATCACGCTGTCCGAGGAGCAGTGTCACCACACACAGGGGCGCATCGAGCAGGCGGGACTCCAGGATCAGGTCCGCGTGGAACTGGTCGATTATCGCGATGTGCCCGGCACCGCCTGTTATGACCATGTGGTTTCCATCGAGATGATCGAGGCGGTCGGCCATCGCCACATGGCAACCTACATGGCGACCATTGACCGGGTTCTGCGGCCGGGCGGCAGGGCGATGATTCAGGGTATTACGCTTCCCGACCGTAATTTCGATCGCTACCTGCAGACGAGCGATTTCATCCGCCATTTCATATTCCCGGGAGGATCTCTGATTTCCCTGCAGCAGGTGCTGAACGCCGCGGCCGGTGATACGCGGCTGGAGTTGTTTCACCTGGAGGAAATCGGGTCGCACTATGCCAGGACACTGCGTGAGTGGCACCAACGCTTTCTGGCCGCGCGCGGTGACCTGCCCGAGAAGTATCAGGAAGCGGAGTTTCAGCGCCTCTGGTCTTTTTACCTGCAGAGCTGCGAGGCCTGCTTCATGGAGCGGCGCACCGGCGCGGTGCAAATGGGCTTTATCAAGGCGGAGGTGGTTTGATGTCGGCAATCATTCAGGCGGCAGAGCAGGGTTGGTTTCCGGACTTACTGGTCCGCGCAGGCATCCGGCATCTCTGTGGGATGCGGGCGCGCGAGAACCGCACGCTGGCGCGACAGGGCGATGTGCTGGAACGCTTTCTGGAAGCCCACCGGAACGCGCCGATTGCGGTGCAGACCGAACATGCCAATGCACAGCATTATGAAGTGCCGGCGGCCTTCTTTGAGAAGTCGCTGGGGCCTTACCTGAAATACAGCTGTGCGCTGTGGGAGCAGGGCGCGGATTCGCTGGAAGATGCCGAGCGACAAATGCTGGATCTGAGTATTGATCGCGCGGCCGTGCAGGATGGCATGCGTATCCTGGACCTGGGGTGTGGCTGGGGCTCAATGACCACGCGGCTCGCAGAGAGATTTCCCAGTGCGACGATCATTGCCGTGTCCAACTCTGCATCGCAGCGTGCCTTTATCCAGGCGCGGGCTCGTGCAGCCGGTCACGACAATGTGGAAGTGCGTACGGCGGATATCAATGAGCTGGTTCTGGAGGAATCCTTTGACCGGATCATTTCCGTGGAGATGTTCGAACACATGCGGAATCATCAGGCGTTATTCCGGCGTATCACCGACTGGCTGGCACCGGAGGGGAAAGTCTTCGTGCA
>JBFKXW010000045.1:0-12097 GCA_041637915.1 Pseudomonadales bacterium
CGCCGACCGCCTCGAACACGGACACGATATCCCGGCGTTCCTCGCCGGGACGGATGGTGCCGCCATACACGAACACGGCAGGCCGGTTCATGCGCGCGATCGCCATGGCGCAGCCCGGCATGTTCTTGTCACAACCACCGATGGCCACAAAGCCGTCAAAGCCCTGCGCGCCGACCACGGTCTCGATCGAGTCGGCAATCACCTCGCGGGAAACCAGCGAATAGCGCATCCCCGGCGTCCCCATGGAGATGCCGTCGGAGACTGTAATCGTATTGAACTGGACCGCCTTGCCACCGGCAGCATCGGCGCCGGCCGCCGCCTCGCGGGCGAGCTGGTCGATGTGCATGTTGCACGGCGTCACCATGCCCCACGTGGACGCGATGCCCACCTGAGGCTTGCGGAAATCCTCGTCGGAGAAACCGACCGCGCGCAGCATGGCACGGCTTGGCGCATGTTCCACACCATCGACGACAATGGCGGAATAGTGACGGGGGTCTTTGTTGTTCCCTTCTGACATCAGAGCGTTTTCTCCAGGACTTTGCTGTTGCGTTGAAAGTTGTACAGGGCGAGGCGCTCGGCGGGCAGGGCCGCCAGATCGCGCTCGATGAATCCATGCTCGCGGAACCAGTGATCGGCTGCGGTGGTGAGTGTCACCAGCCGGCGCAGACCCCGCTGACGCGCCTTTTGCTCGATCTGCGCCAGCAGCTTGGCCGCGCGGCCGGCGTTGCGATAGTCGTCTTGCACGGCGATACAGGCGAGTTCGCCGGCGCCGTCACGAAATGGATAGAGCGCGGCGCAGCCAATGATGGCGCCGTCGCGCAAGAGGACCAGAAACCGGTCGATCTCGTTTTCGAGCAACTCGCGTGAGCGGCGCACCAGCAGGCCGCTTTCCTCCAGGGGGCGCAGCAGTTCCAGCAGTCCGCTGACCTGTTCCACGCGCGCAGGTTCGACGATTTCATAATCCTCCGCAGTGACCATGGCGGCACAGCCGTCCCGGCTGAACAGTTCGTTGAGCAGTGCGCCGTCAATGTCATAGCGCACCAGATGGGCACGACGAATGCCGTGGTCGCAGGCGCCAACCGCCGCGCGCAACGGCTCGGCCCAGTCAGCGTGCGGGTTGGCCGCGAGCAGTTCGCGCGCAGCATCGGGGGTCAGTTCAACCGGACGGCCTTCCGTATGGGTGAAATCCTCCCCGACGAAGCTGAGCAGCTTGTCGGCATTCAGTGCGTCCGCACAGGCCACGGCGACATCGGCAGCCGACAGATTGAAGACCTCACCGGTAAACGAGGTGCCCAGCGGCGACACCAGCACGATCATGTCATGCTCGAGCAGCTGGCCGATGGCGCGACGATCAATCCGGCGCACCGTCCCGGTGAAGCCAAGATCTACACCATCCACCACGCCCAGTGGCCGCCCGGTCACGAGGTTGCCACTGGCCGTTCGGATGCGCGCGCCGTACAGCGGGGAGTCCGGCATGCCCATGGAAAAGGCGCCCTCGATCTCCACGCGCAGCCGACCGATCACGGATTTCACCGCGTTGATTCCCTCGGCGCAGGTGACCCGCAGGACCCCCTGGTAACGGGATGCCAGTCCGGCCGCTTCATGGGCTGCATCAATCTGCGGGCGGGCGCCGAAGCACAGCACGACCCGGATACCCAATGCATGCAGCAGGGCGATGTCATGCAACAGGCGCTGCCGGTTGTGATGCGCCAGCGCATCCCCGCCGAGCAGCAGCACAAAGGTCTTGCCGCGGTGCGCATGCAGGTACGGGCCTGCATCACGGAACCAGCGGGCATGGTCATTGATGGACTGGTCGCTCATAGGGGGCAAATGGACCGGGAACCTGTTCCTTATTCTACCTGCAGCCGTGCTGCTGCGGCACGCCTACCCGGTGGTCGATGGTTCCATGCAGAAGCGGCGGATCAGGTTGCGCAGCAGATTGACCATCGGTTCGACCCGGTCGCGGGCAAGAAACTCATCCGGCTGATGTGCCTGATCGATGTCGCCGGCACCGAGGATAACGGTCTGCATGCCCAGACTGGCCAGAAACGGTGCCTCGGTGGCGAATGCCACCGCGCCGGAAGAAACGTTCGCAAGGGCCTCGCATTCCTGCAGAATCGCTGCGTCGCGGGCGACCTCCCATGGATTGACGCCCTCAAAAATGGCCTCGCAGGTGATCTGGGTGCCGGTGCTGCGGGCGATTGCCTCCATTCGTTGACGGATGTCGCTGCGCACCGATTCATTCGACATGCCAGGTATAGTGCGCACGTCGAACTGCAACTCCGCCTGGCTGCAGATCCGGTTCGGGTTGTCGCCCCCATGCAGGCAGCCCAGGTTGAGCGTTGGGTAGGGCACCTCGAAAGCCGGATTGCTCTCCTGCTGCCAACGCTGGCGGAGTGCTATGAGTTCGCTCATGACCACGTGGGCTGCGTCCAGCGCATTGTTGCCGAGTTGCGGGTTGGAGGAGTGACCGGCTGCGCCCTGAATACGGACCGATTCCATCAGGATGCCCTTGTGCATGCGGACCGGTTTCAGGCCGGTGGGTTCGCCTATGACTGCGTGCGCGGCCCGGGGCTTCTCCAGCGCCGCCAATGCGCGCGCACCGCTCATCGTGCTTTCCTCGTCGGCAGTGGCGACAAGAATCAGGGGTTGCTGGAGCTTTTCACGCAGGAATGGCTTGGCGGCCTCCAGTGCGAGCGCAAAAAAAGACTTCATGTCGCTGGTGCCGAGCCCGTAATAGCGGTCGTCGCGCTCCTCCAGCGTGAATGGGTCGCTCTGCCAGAGGGATTCGTTACAGGGCACGGTGTCGGTATGCCCGGCCAACACGAGGCCCTGTTCGCCGTGGCCCAGTGTGGCAATCAGGTTGGCTTTGTCCGTGCGGCCGGGGACATCGAGCACTTCCACCGAGAAGCCCGACTCCAGCAGCCAGTCCGCCAGCAGCTCAATGACTTTACGGTTGCCCATGTCGCGATCGGCGAGGGTGCTACTGACCGACGGCGTGTTGATCAAGCCCTGCAGCATCTCGGGGAATTCAGGGGAAGAACCGGCCATGCGACTTCCTTCTGGCGTTCTCTGCAGTGTACTACAGCATGGTGATCCCTCAGCGACTGCGCTCTCAGAACAGGTTGGAGTCGGTACTGCCGCTGAGGAGTCCGGCATTGCCGCCGAGGGCCGCGGTGTTGATTGAAACCGTGGTCTCGCGCAGGAAGCGCGACAGGTAGTTGGGTCCACCCGCCTTGGGGCCCGTGCCCGAGAGCAGGTTGCCGCCAAACGGCTGTACGCCGACGGTGGCCCCGATCATGTCGCGATTGATGTACACATTGCCCGTATGAGTCTGATCAAGAATCCGGTTCCAGGTCGATTTCAGACGGCTGGCGATGCCCAGCGTCAGACCAAACCCAGTGTCATTGATCGCCCCAACCACGCGATCCAGATCCTCGAACGAGAACCGCGCAACGTGCAGCACGGGGCCGAACACTTCCTGGGACAGTTGCGAAATATCATCCAGTTGCCAGATCTGTGGTGCCAGATAATGCCCGGGTTCTGTTGCGGGCAGGGGTGCGGCTGCGAGCCGGGTTGCATGCTCCGCCAGCCAGTGCAGGTGACGTGTGATCTCCTGCCGTGCGGCTGCTGAAATCAGTGGGCCGCAGTCCGTGCTGAAGTGCGCAGGGTGACCCACCCGCAGTTCGGTCACTGCTGCTGCGAGTTGGCTCAACAGGCCGTCGGCGATCTCCTCCTGCACATACAGGAAGCGCAGGGCAGAACAACGCTGGCCGGCCGCGTTGAACGCGGAACGGAGTACGTCGTCCACGACCTGTTCCGGCAGCGCGGAGCTGTCGACAATCAGGGCGTTCTGTCCGCCGGTTTCCGCGATCATGGGAATGATGGGCGCATCGCGGCTCGCAATGGTGCGGTTGATTTCCCAGGCACCCTGCGTACTGCCTGTGAAGGCGACGCCGCCCAGTCGCACATCGCGGAGTACGGCGTCAGAAAAAACCGTGGCGGCGCCGGGCAGCAGATGAAGAACCTGTCCGGGAATCCCGGCGACGTGCATCAGTTCCGTGGCCCGGCCAGCAATGAGTGGGCAGGCGCTGGCGGGCTTGGCCAGCACTGCATTGCCGCACACCAGGGCGGCGGTCACCTGTCCGGTGAAGATCGCCAACGGAAAGTTCCAAGGACTGATGCAGGCGAACACGCCGCGACCGGTCACATGGAGCCGGTTGTTTTCGCCGGTCGGCCCGGTGAGCGGTTGTGGCGTCCCCATGCAGTGCTCGGCCTGCAGGGCGTAGTATTCGCAAAAATCGATCGCCTCGCGCAGTTCGCCCAGCGCATCGGCGGGTGTCTTGCCCGCCTCATACACCAGCAGGCTGACCAGCTCGGCGCGGTGCTTCCAGTACAGTGCGCCGATCTGTCGGAGCACGCCGGCACGCAAGGTGACGGGCTGCCGCGACCAATCCGGTTGGGCCTGGCAGGCACACTCGAGCGCACGCTGGCAGGTCGACGTGTCGGCCGCGTGGTAGCTGCCCAGCCTGTGTCGGGTGTCCGCGGGGCCGGCGCAGGGGATCGCCGCACTCGTCAGGACTTGATTACCATCGACGCAGGGCGCCGCGTGCCAGGTGTGGTGTCGGTACCGTTGCAGATCACCCATCAGTGCCGACTCCGTGGCGCTGCACTCGTAGAACAGGCCCGGCGCATTGCGCCGCTGCGTGCCGTACAGTTGAGCGGGCGCGCGGATTGTCGGGTCGCTTTCCTGCTGCGCCCGCGTCAGCGGGCTCTCAATCAGGTGGTGCAGAGCAATGTCCGGGTTCGCGATTGCATGGACGAAGGAGGAATTGGCGCCGTTCTCCAGCAACCTGCGCACCAGGTAAGGAAGCAGTTCACGGTGATCACCGACCGGTGCGTAGATTCTGCACCCATGCCCGCCGTGTTTCTTTTGTACGCGGTCATGCAGCGCGCGCCCCATGCCATGCAGGCGCTGGAACTCAAAATTGCTGTGTCCCGCACGTTTCGCCAGACAGAGAATGCCGGCAATGGTGTGCGCATTGTGCGACGCGAACTGCGGATACACGCCCGCGCCGGCCTGCAGCAGTTTTGCGGCTGCAGCGAAGTAGGAGAGGTCCGTCAGAGATTTGCGTGTGTACACCGGGTAGGCCGGATGTCCCTGCATCTGGCTGAATTTGATCTCGGTATCCCAGTACGCCCCCTTGACCAGGCGTATGGCGATGGGGCGTTGCAGTGATTTTTGTAAAGCAATCAGCCAGTCGACAACGGTGCCGCAGCGTGGCTGGTAGGCCTGTACCGCGATACCGTGCGTCGACCCTGTGGCCTGGCAGTTGCTGAGTGCGAGGGCAAATATCTCCAGCGTCATCTCCAGACGGCGCGCTTCTTCCGCATCTACAGTCAGCGGTATCTTTTTTTCTGCAGCCTGCTGCATCAGCAAGCGGAGCCGGTCGGCGATTTCCGGCACCACCTGGTTGCGGCTGACCCAGTCGAAGCGTGGCGTCAGGGCAGACAGTTTTACAGAAATGCCAGCGGCGGCATCTGCGCCGGGTAGCATGTCGATGGCGTGCTGGTAGCGCTGGAAATAGGCATCTGCCTGGCTGCGCGTGCGAGCGGCCTCCCCCAGCATGTCGAAGGAGTGGCAGTAGCCGGCATCCCGTTCGGCGACAGCCCGTCGCAATGCATCCGGCATGTCTTCGCCAGCCACAAACTGGCATGCGAGCTCGCGGGTTACCTGCTCGATCGCGCTGAGAATGGCCGTATCGCCCAGCCGGCGGACCAGGCTGGTGAGCACAGCGGCTGGCTCCTGATGACTCCAGCGCAGCATGCGGCCCGTCAGCACCAGCCCCCAGGTGACTGCGTTGACCCAGTGCGAATGACTGTGCCCCCGGTGTGCCTCCCAATCCGGCTCCTCCAGCAGATCATGGAGCAGTCGCCTGCGCCCGCCCGGATCGGGGATCCGGAGCAGGGCTTCGGCAAGGCACATCAGCACGACCCCTTCACGCGAACTCAGCCGGTACTCACCCAACAGCGCGTCCAGACCGGGTTGCTCCACGGCCTGCTGTCTCGCCTGTCTGGCCAGATCCAGCGCGAGTTCTTCGATGGGCGCTTCCAGGCCGGCGATGGGCGATTCAGCGATAAGCTGCTCGCGCGCCTGCGACTCCGGCAGACCGTAGCCATTGGTCAGCAGGTCGGGCAACGGGACCCGCATCCGAAACCTCCCGGCGTTGCCAAGGTAGCCGTAACGTGTTTTATCCAGACTCGCCGAAACTGGCCACTGCCTGCAAGCTAAGCCATTATGCAGACAGGCTCTTTCCGGATTAGAGACTGAATGTCCAAGGTGGCGGAACTGACCCGCGCGGAAGGCAGGCTGCTTGATCTGCCCTCGACGCTGGATGCACTGGTGAAGACAGGTCACCTCGATCAGGTGGCAGCGGAGGATATCCTGCGCGCGCCGCGCAGCCGTGAGCGTGCCCACCTGCATCCGCTGGAACTGATCGCCCTGCAGGAGCCGGAGGATCAGGCCCGGCCGGGCAAGGTGCTGGACCTCGATACCCTCACGAAATGGCTGTCAGACTGGGCCGGTCAGCCGATCGTGCATATCGACCCACTCAAGGTGAAAGTGGCCGCCGTGACTGCGGTGATGTCCTACGCATTCGCGCAGCGACACCAGATTCTCTGCGTCGAGGTGAAACCGGATGAAGTGGTGATCGCCAGTGCGCAGCCGTTCCACAATTCCTGGGAGGAAAACCTCGAACAGGTCGTGCGCAAGCGAATCACCCGGGTGATCGGCAATCCGGAAGATCTGCGCAAGCACACGGTGGAGTTTTACCGTCTGGCGGATTCGGTAACTGGCGCGACGGACAAGGACGGCGCCAAGCGCGTCAATATTGGGAATTTCGAGCAGATGCTCGAAATCGGCGACATGAAGGCGCCGGACGCCAACGACCAGCACATCGTCAACATCGTCGACTGGCTCCTGCAGTATGCGTTCCAGCAGCGGGCCAGTGACATTCATATCGAGCCACGCCGGGAAGTCGGGCACATGCGGTTTCGCATCGACGGCGTGTTGCATAACGTCTATGACTTTCCGGCGCAGGTGGCGACCGCAGTTACCAGTCGGATCAAAATCCTCGGCCGCATGAATGTTGCCGAAAAACGGAAACCGCAGGATGGCCGGCTGAAGACGCGCAGCCCGGAAGGCAATGAGGTGGAACTGCGACTCTCCACCCTGCCCACCGCGTTTGGTGAAAAGCTGGTCATGCGGATCTTCGATCCCGACGTGCTGCTGAAGAAATGGTCTGAGCTCGGGTTCTCGCGGGAGGATTATCAGCGTTGGCAGACGCTGGTGCATGAGCCGAACGGCATTGTGCTGGTCACCGGGCCGACCGGTTCGGGGAAAACCACCACGCTTTATTCGACGCTGAAATCCCTCGCGACGTCAGAGGTCAACGTCTGCACGATCGAAGACCCCATCGAGATGGTCGAGCCGGCGTTCAATCAGATGCAGGTGCAGTACAACATCGATCTGACCTTTTCCAGCGGTGTGAAGGCGCTGCTCCGACAGGACCCCGACATCATCATGATTGGCGAGATTCGTGACATGGATACTGCCGAGATGGCTATTCAGGCGGCGCTGACCGGTCACCTGGTGTTTTCCACCCTGCATACCAATGACGCGCCCTCTGCAATTACCCGTCTGCTGGAAATCGGCGTGCCGAGTTACCTGGTCAAGGCCTCGGTGGTGGGCATCATGGCGCAACGGCTGGTGCGGACGCTGTGCCCGCACTGCAAGGAGGAAGCGCCGGTAGACAAGAACGACTGGGAGGCGCTCACCAAGCCATGGAACGCCGGATTGCCAAAGCACGCCTGCAAGGCAGTGGGCTGCCTGGAATGCCGCGACACCGGCTATCGGGGTCGGGCCGGCATCTACGAGATCCTGCCTTTCAGCGAGAATGTCCGGGAGCTGGTGAACGCAGACCTGGAACTGGGTCCGTTGCGCCGGATGGCCTACAAGGAAGGCATGCATACACTCCGCCTGTCCGGTGCCCAGCGTGTGGCGGCGGGTGAGACCACGATCGAGGAAGTACTGCGGGTGACACCCGCCGTTGGCAGCTAATCGCGGTAGAATCGCGCTTTCCCGGCGTACGGCTTCGTCCTGAGGAGAACGGACAGATGGATGGCGGAACAATCACAATCCTGTTGATCGTGGGCTTTGCCCTGGCACTGGTTTACATGGGTGCCAAGGTGGTCCCGCAGGGCTATGAATTTACCGTGGAGCGTTTCGGCCGCTACACGGGAACGCTGCAGCCGGGCCTGAACATCATCGTGCCGTTTATGGATCAGATCGGCAAACAGATGAACATGATGGAACGCGTGCTCGATATTCATCCTCAGGAGGTCATCAGCGCCGACAATGCCATGGTCACCATCGATGCGGTGCTGTTCTTTCAGGTCACCAATGCGGCCAAGGCGGCCTATGAGGTGAATGACCTGGAACATGCCATCCGCAACCTGGCGATGACCAACATCCGGACGGTGCTGGGCTCTATGGAACTGGACCAGATGCTGTCCCAGCGTGACCAGATCAATGCCAGCCTGCTGAATACCGTGGACAACGCCACCAATCCCTGGGGTGTAAAGGTCACGCGCATCGAGATCAAGGACATCTCACCACCCAATGACCTTGTCGAGGCCATGGCCAGCCAAATGAAGGCCGAGCGCCTCAAACGGGCCCAGATTCTTGAGGCTGAAGGCCGCAAGGCGAGCGAGATTCTCACCTCCGACGGGGAGAAGCAGGCGATGATCCTGGAAGCGGAAGGCAAGCGGCAGGCCGCGTTCCTGGAGGCCGAGGCGCGCGAGCGCGCCGCCGAGGCAGAGGCCAAGGCAACCCGCATGGTGTCCGAGGCGATCGGTGCCGGTGATCTTCAGGCGGTGAATTATTTCGTCGCCCAGAAGTATGTCGAAGCCATGCAGGCGATCGGCACCGCCGAGAATTCCAAGCTGGTGCTGATGCCGATGGAGTCCAGTGGCGTTATCGGTTCCATCGGGGGCATCGGCGAAATTGCGCGCGCCGTGTTTGGTGACAAGTCCGCGCCGGGCTGAGTCGGATATGGATGCGCTGTTTTCCCAACTGGTCTTCTGGCACTGGTTTGCGCTGGGCCTGTTGTTACTGATCGTGGAAGTGATCGGCTTCAGTGGTTACCTGCTGTGGCCTGGTGTTGCGGCCATCGTCACGGGCACCCTGTTGACGCTGTTCCCGCAGATGCCGTGGGAGCTGCAGGCGCTGGTGTTCGCGATCGCGTCGGTGGTTTCGCTGGTGCTCTGGCGGCGTCACCTGAGACTGCATCCCCGCCCGGTCGATGAGCCCTTCCTGAACAAGCGGGCGGCTTCCTATGTGGGTCGTGTGCTGGTGCTGAGTGAGGCGCTGGAAAACGGCCGTGGCAAGTTGCGCGTGGACGACAGCAACTGGGAAGTGGAGGGTCCGGATCTGCCGGCAGGGTCCCGGGTCCGTGTGGTGGGTGCCCGGGACATGATCCTGCGGGTGGAGTCAGCTACAGACTGAGGCCAGCGCCCGCACCCTACGGTACTGGCGTGTGGTCGCGGCTCCGGCCATCTGCAGTGGTGTCGTTACAACATTTCAAAAACCGGTGGATTGACTACCCTAGTCCGCAGTGAACGGAGAATTGAACGACGATCATGGGTGCTCCCCGAATTGACATGCAGGCCGTGCGGGAAGTTGGCTTCCTGCGCTGGCTGTGGGTGGTGTTGGCGACCGTCGCCTCGACACTGAAGGTCTCGATCCAATGCCTGTATATGATGGCGCGTGGCAGGCTGACCCGTGAATATGCCGACGGGCGTGCGGAGGATTGGTCCAGTCGCCTGCTGGAACTGGTCGGCCTGCGGCTCAAGGTTGTGGAGAACGGCTTCGAGCAACAGCCGGGGGCGCGCTACGTGGTGATGTGCAACCATGCCTCTCATTACGATATCCCCATCTCCTTTCAGGCACTGTTGCCGCGCACGGTGCGCATGGTTGCCAAGAAAGAATTGTCTACGTTCCCGATCTGGGGGCGCGCCATGCTGGCCACTGATTTCATCTTCATCGACCGGAACAATCGCCATCAGGCCGTGAAGGATCTGGCGCTGGCCCGCGAGAAGATGGAAGACGGCATCATGGTGTGGATTGCACCGGAGGGCACGCGCTCCCGCGATGGCAGGCTTGGCACGCTGAAGAAAGGTGGGTTCATGCTGGCGCTGGATACCAAAGCCCATATTCTGCCGCTCGGTATCCGGGGTTCTAAGGAAATCCTGCCGGCGGATACGCTCTCGATCAGCCTCAACCGGCAGGTTGAGGTCCACTTCGGTACGCCGATCTGTGCGGCAGAGTACGGCGCGGAGCGGCGCGACGACCTGATCGCGGAGGTGGAACGTCAATTGCTCGAACTGGCACAGATCGAAAAGCGCGCCTAGGCAGGTAAGTTAGCGCGCCTGCGGCGCAGGCTACGGCGTTGTTGCCGCATCCTCCTCCGGTGGTGCCAGGAAGCTCTGCAGCCGGCCTTCACGCTGCCGGGAGGCAACAATGCTCCGGTTCATCCGTTCTTCGTATTCCTCCAGCCAGGTGCGTGACCCGGGCACCATGCGCGCCAAATCCCGCATGCCGGCCCGCAGGCTGAGCATCACTGTCCGGTAATCATTTTCCTGCTCCTTCAGGACCTTTGCCATCCCGCGAACCTGTTCGATGTTCTCGATGGTTCCCTGTGCGGCCAGGGAGGTTTCGATTTCGGCCATGCGTTCACCCTGCGCTTCCAGCTCCCTCTTCAGTGCCAGCTGGTCCTTGCCGAGTTGCGCACTGGTCACTGGGCCGCCGGTGGGTTCGTCGCCGGGTGCCGGCACTTCGATCTTGCTGATCTGGTCATTCAGCACGATGACACCGGTGATCACGCTGGAAAGCAGGATCACGGTGAGCGCGCCCAGAATAACAACCAGCAGGCGGTGAAACCCGACACGTTGTTCCAGCTGCTCGATGCGTTCGCTGTCCGAAAGCGCGGGCGCTTCGGCTTCTTCTTCCTTGGCCATGGTTCGTGTGTTCAGTCCTTGTACACATCTTCAACATAGACCATTCGGGCTTGTACACAAGCCTTTGATTTGTAGGTCTTTAAGGGGAGGTGCAGGGCAGTTGCTATGCTGTAGCGCAGGACGGGCGCACGGCCCGCTCCGGTTCGGGAACCACTGACGATGGCGATACTGATAACCGGCAGCATCGTGCTGCTGTTTGGCATAGTGCTCTACATGGTGGCATCGCCGCTGGGTGGCATCATTCTGATCGTGGTGGGCGTGACGGTCGGGCTGGTCGGCATCAGTCGCTATACCGCCAAGCACGTCAGCCGCGCCATCGTGCACACCCAGGCGTTCTCGGACGGGCATGTGGTGGAACGCAAATGCCCGTACTGCGCTGAATTCGTGAAGGCAGAGGCCATTCTTTGCCGCTATTGCCGCAGCGAGTTGCCCATGCTGATCGTCAATTCCGAGATCACCAAGGAACTGGAGCACATGGAATACAAGTTGCTGGTGGCTGCCGGATCCGGTGATGTGCAACTGGTCGCGAAGCTGATTGAAGAGGGTGCTGCGGTGAACTGTCAGGACGAGCGGGGGGAATCCCCGCTGATCAAGGCATCACTGGGCAATCACATTGAGGTGGTCAAGACCCTGATGAAATTCAAGGCAGACCCGCGCATACCCAATGAACAGGGCTACACGGCCGAGGATTACGCCCGCGCCCGGGATTACCGCGACCTGCTCAACGTGTTGCGGGGGCGGTGAGCACGCTGCGGCTGGCCTTGCCGGACTGGTTGCAGGCGCGGGTGCAGACAGCCAGTGACATGATCTTCCTGGACCCGGATGCGCGCATGGCGTGGGTGCTCGCCTGCTGTGAGCAGCAGGTGGATGCCGGGACAGGCGGGCCGTTTTCAGCGGCCGTTTTTGATCGCGCCAGTGGCCGGCTGCTGGCGGCGGGCGTCAATCTTGTGGAAGCGGAACAATGTTCCATTCTGCATGCCGAGATGGTGGCATTGCTGGGTGCGCAGCAGGTGCTCGGAGA
>JBFKXW010000046.1:0-11895 GCA_041637915.1 Pseudomonadales bacterium
CGGCGATGACCTGCTGCACGGCGGCGAGGGGGCGGATACCTACCTGTATCAGCCGGGCGATGGCCATGATGACATCGATAATCTGGATGGCTCTGCACAGGATGCGGAGCGGATCCAGTTGATCGGTGGTATTCAGCCGGATCAGGTGGTGGCGCGGCGCAGTGGCGATGACCTGATGCTCTACCTGTCGATGGAAGGCTCGCTGCGTGTGCTGGGTCATTTCGGAGATGCTGCGCGCGCGATCACGCGGATTGCCTTTGACGACGGCACTGCCTGGAGCGCTGCAGACATTGCAGCGCGTGTGTTGGTGCCCACCGCTGGTGATGACCTGCTCACCGGAAGCGATGCGCACGAAAGCATCTCTGGTGAGCAGGGGAATGATGTACTGGATGGTCGGGGTGGAAACGACACCCTGACGGGCGGCGCGGGCAGCGATCTGTACCGGTTCGGCAGTGGGTACGGCTTCGACGTGATCTACAACCAGGACAAATCAACGGATCGTTTCGACCGCGTGCAGATGAATGCGGAAGTGCAGTGGGAAAATGTCACCATTCAGCGCAGCGGAGAAGACCTGCTGCTGATGCTCCGCGACAGCGGTGATCAGCTTCGCATCGTCGATCATTTTGTCCTGAAGGGGAAAACGGCTGGCAGCCACATTGACGCCGTGGAGTTTGCCGATGGCAGCAGCTGGTCGCGTGCGGATCTGACCGCATTCACTGATCTCAGTGCATTGGGCAGTTACGTCTTACACGGCGATCAGCAGGCCAACCTGTTGCAGGGTTTCGGCGGGGATGATGCCTTGTTTGGCGATGCCGGTGCCGATGAACTGCGCGGTGGTGGTGGCGACGATGTGCTGCAGGGCGGAGCCGGCGCCGATCTGCTGGCGGGTGGTCGGGGTCGTGATACCTATCGCTTTCAGGCAGGCGATGGTGCAGACGAAATTGACAACTTTGACGTCTCCAGCAACCGCTTTGATGTGATCGAATTCGGCGCCGGGATCGCGCCGGAAAACACGACGGTGCTGCGTGTGGGTGAGGACCTCTGGCTGCATGCCGGTCAGGGCGACTCGTTGCTGGTCCGTCACTTTTACCAGGCCGGGCATGCCGTGGACGCGGTTCGTTTCGAAGATGGCACCCAGTGGTCCCAGGCGGACCTGGAGTTGCGTGCCCGCACGAACTGGGCGCCGGAGGTACAGGGCGAGCACTACCAGATGGCCGAGGATGGCGTGCTGACCCTGACGGTTGCCGATCTGCTTGCCAATGACAGCGACCCGGATGGCGACCCCCTGCAACTGACCCAGCTCATGAATCCCTGGAACGGCCACGTCGTTCTGGACGGAGAGACGATCCGCTTCCAGCCGGAGCGAGACTATGCCGGGCCGGCGGGATTCAACTATGTCGTCTCGGATCGCTACCAGTCTGTGCAGGGTACCGTCGATGTGACCGTCGAGGAGATGCCGGAGCCGGCCAATACGGCGCCCGTGGCGCAGGGTGATGAATTTGTACTGCGACAGGGTGAGACACTGCACATTCAGGCGACGGACCTACTCGCCAATGATCAGGATGCCGACGGGGATCCGTTGCAACTGGTGGCGGTTCGCAACGCCGCCGGCGTGGCCGTTCATTACGAACCGGCCACCGGTACGCTGGCCCTGACGCCAAACCCTTATGTCATCGGAACGGCGGGTTTCAGCTACGAGGTCAGCGATGGCAGTGCCGTCGCGACCGGTCAGGTTCTCCTGCAGGTCGCGCCCGCCGCCGACGCAACCCAGGGCAGTGCGGAGGCAGACCAGTTGCAGGGTGGAAGAGGTGCCGATGTGCTGCTGGGCGGCGCCGGCGACGATGTGCTGGCGGGTGGGCGCGGTCACGATGAGCTGCACGGTGGTGCCGGTAACGACCTGTTGCGGGGCGGAGAAGGCAATGACACGTATGTGTTCCGGGTCGGCGAGGGCCATGACGTCATCGAAAGCGATGAGCGCAAGGATGGCACCGATGTGCTGTGGATCACCGGGCAGGCAGATGCCGAGCAGGTATGGCTGAGCCGGGACGGCGCGGACCTGAAGATCAGTCTGCTGGCCGAACGTGGCACCGTCATGGTGCGCGACTGGTATGCCGATGCGACCGGGCAATTGCATGCGATTCATGTGGGTGAGCAGGCGATCTCCAGCGCCCAGGTGGAATCACTGGCCGACGTCATGGCGCAATACGCAATGCCAACGGGCGTAGACGCGGTCATGCCGGAATCCGTGCGGGAGGCCGTGGCGACGCATTGGAGCGTTTGATCGCGGCTGGTGCCGCTCCTACGGCTTGGGTGGGGGCGGCGCTTGGCGTTTTGCCGTGTCTGCCTGACGTTCCTGAAGGCGGCGGGTTTTCTCGAGCGCGCCGGTTTCCAGTGCAAAGTTGAGCGCTTCCTCCAGCCACTGGAGCCGTTGCTCCGCGGTCCACGCGCAGGTATGCCGCAGCAGGTCCCGCTCCGGGTCGTACTCAGCGCGGATCATGGTCGGCGTCCCCGGCACGGATTTCCTGGAGTCGGTCGGCGTCCTCCTCGTCTTTGGGTCGGCCGGTCGCACGCTTCATCTTGATGAGCTCATCGATGCCTGCCACGGGAATGTCCACGCCGCCGATCCGGAACGACGTCTTGTTGCCAAACAGCATGGCCGGTTCCAGCGGGTATTCGATGAACAGGTCGATCACGCGCCGCGGGTCTGAGTCGTGGTACAGCGAGAACACCACCATGTTTCTGTGCGCGGCCCAGCCTGCGCGCTTCCCGCTGTCGGCAAACGCCTCGGCAGCTTCCGGCAGGCGTGGGCGATAGCCCAGGCCGGTCAGCACCTCGATGGCGCGCGCTGGCATGTCTGCCGCCAGTTCAATGACCAGATCCAGGTCGATGGTCATGCGAGCATAGCCATGCAGGACGGTCGCCACGCCACCGACCACCACGTAGTGGATGCCGGCTACGTTTAGCGCGTCAAATTCTTCCTTGTAGATCATATGGATAGTGTAGGTGTATTCGCTCGCCGGGGACGCATTGACACCGGGCTGGCATTACGAATGCAAAAACAAATGAGAATGATTTGCATTTGCAGAATGATCTTCCTATGATGCGACTCGCCCGCCGGTTCGGCGCGCAGGCTTTTGGTTCAGCTCGTTATCTGGGGAGATTGGAGTGAGCAGGTTGACTCGGGGCGTACTGCCCTTTTTTCTTTCATTCTGCGTGGTACTGCCAGCGCACGCGGTCAGTGAAACGCCTTCGATGGATGAAATGTGGCGCATCATCCAAAAGCAGCAGGCAGAGATCGATGTACTGCGCCGCAAGCTGGTGCAGGCAGAGCAGAAAGCCGATGCTGCCGTGGTCGCCGTGGAGTCCGGCGCCGGGGCGGCCATGACGCAGGCGAAAACCGATACGCACATCGGTGGCTATGGCGAGATGCATCTGAACAATCTCAAGGGCGGTGGCGGGGCCGCTGACAAGGAAGAGATCGATTTCCATCGCTTCGTGCTCTTTGTAAATCATGACTTCAGCGACCGGCTGCGCCTCTACACGGAACTGGAACTGGAGCACTCGCTGGCCGGTGAGGGCAAGCCCGGCGAGGTGGAACTTGAGCAGGCCTTCATCGAGTACGACCTCAATGAGCGACACCGTGCGCGCGCCGGTCTGTTCCTGATCCCGGTCGGTCTGCTGAACGAGACGCACGAACCGGATACGTTCTACGGTGTTGAGCGCAACAACGTCGAGAAGAACATCATCCCGACCACATGGTGGGCGGGCGGCGCCGGTCTGCGCGGTGAAATCGCGCCGGGCTGGAGCTACGACCTGGCCATTCACGAGGGTCTCGCCACCTCCGCAGCGAGCAACTACGCCATCCGCAGCGGCCGGCAGAAAACGGCCGAAGCACGGGCAAAGGATCCGGCCTACACCGGCCGCCTGAAGTTCACCGGTATTCCCGGTCTGGAACTCGGCGGTACGTTGCAGGTTCAGGAGGACATCACGCAGGACCAGGCCGTCGCGGCTGACACGGCGATTCTCTATGAGTTGCACGCGGCATTGCAGAAGGGTGCGTTCGGCCTGCGCACGCTGTATGCCCACTGGAACCTGAACGGCGACGGGCCGGAGACGGTGGGTGCCGATCAGCAGAAGGGCTGGTATTTCGAGCCATCCTGGCGCTTCAGCGATCGTTTCGGTGTGTTCGCACGCTACAGCACCTGGGACAACCAGGCGGGTTCCAACAATGGCGCCGCACTGGATTCCGAAAAGAACCAGTACGACTTCGGGTTCAACTACTGGCTGCATGAAAACGTTGTTCTGAAAGCGGATTACCAGATCCAGGACAACGATAACGACGCCAATCAGGATGGGTTTAATTTCGGTGTGGGTTTCAGCTACTGACACTCCTGCGCGGCCCGCAAGGGCCGCGATTTCACGCGCAACCGGTGACGGCCGGTTGCGCGTCTTTCTTTTTCTGATCGGTAGCTGGTTGCTGGCGATGCCGGCGCAGGCTGGCACGCAGGTCTATCTGGAGCCGGAGGCATTCCTCGCCGAGGTATTTGCCGGGGACGTCCCGATGGAGCAGAAATTGTGGCTGACGCGGGATCTGCGCAGCACGGTGGAAAAAACACTGGATGAGAAAGTGGCCGGGCTCAGCCTGCCGTACTGGCAGCGTGGCGGGGAAACGGCCTGGATCCTGGAGTCGATCGGCAAGGAGCGACCGATCACGGTGGGTGTGGCGGTGAATGACAGTGGTATCCAGCAGTTGCGGGTGCTGTTGTACCGCGAAGACCGTGGCTGGGAAGTGCGCTATGCATTCTTCACCGACCAGTTTCGCGGTGTGCAGGCGAACGCGCAGGGCGGACTGACCAAGAAGATCGATGGCATCACCGGCGCCACCCTGTCGGTCCGTGCGCTGAAGCGGATTGCACGGGCTGCGCTGTTCCTGCACAGGAACGTGCAGACGACGCCCGCACACTGATCCGGTATATTCCGCTTCAATCATCGAAACCATCAGGGATTCCGCCATGCCCGCACAAGTTCAGGACGGTGCTGCCGTGACCGAACCGACCGATCCAACGCCGGCCGTCGCTACGCAGGTGCCGCCGGTGGAGTCTGCGGCAGCGGAAGCGCCGGCACCGAACGCGTCTTCCAGTCTGGGTGATTCTGCCCGCGAGGCCTTCAACGCGGGCAAGGCGGCGAAAGACGGCACCGGGGACCCGGTCCAGCAACTGGCAGCCCAGTTCGACTTCGTCGAAAAGATGTACGCGGTGACGGTAGAGTTTTTCGTCAATTACAGCTTTCAGGTGATCGGCGCGATCCTGATCCTGATTATCGGCGTGATGGTGTCGCGCTGGCTTGGCAACCTGGTGGTCGGGCTGCTCACCCGGCGCAAGGTGGACATCACGCTGCGCGGGTTCATCGGCAGTACCGTGCGCATTCTGGTGCTGGCCTGCTTCATTGTGATCGCCCTCGGCAAGTTCGGGATCAGCGTGGCGCCGTTCGTGGCGGCGATCGGTGCCATCGGCCTGGGTGCCGGTCTGGCGGTGCAGGGGCTGCTGTCCAACCTGGCGGCCGGCTTCAACATCATCCTGACGCGCCCGTTTGTGGTGGGGAATACGATTACCATCAATGGCATCTTCGGCGTCGTCAAAGAGATCCGGCTGGCGATGACGCTGCTGGAAACCGAGGACGGCGAACTGATCACGGTGCCCAACAAGCACATCGTCGGGGAGGTGCTGCACAACTCTTTCGAGTTCCGTGTGGTGGAGTCAGAGATCGGCATTGCCTATGACGAGGACGCCGATGCTGCCGTCGAACTGATACGCACCACCGTTCGCAATCACGAGGGAGTCTCCCGCGACCCCGTCCCGCAGGTGGGGATCGCGCGTTTCGGGGATTCCTCGGTCAATATTGGCGTGCGCTTCTGGGTGCCGACCAAGGAATACTTCCAGTATCAGTACAAGGTGAACGGTGCGATCTACCAGGCGGTGAAGGGTGCCGGTATCACCATTCCGTTCCCGCAGCGGGAAGTGAAAATTCTTTCGGGCAGCGCCGCTGCTTAACCAGCGGGAAATGGAAAGCCCTGTTTTGGCTATGCAGCATGTCCCCGCGCTCCACGTGAGGCGGGACGCCGCATGAACCAGATCTTTTTTGCGCTGATTGCCATTGCCTGTTTTGTGGCGGGGTACCGCCAGGTCACCTGGGTGCCTGCCAGCGCGGACGAGATTGCGCCGATGCAGGCGCTCGGTCTGGGGATGGTGGAATCGGCCAAGGGTTCCGTTGAACTGGCGCTCGGCCTGGTCGGTGTGATGGCGTTTTTTCTTGGCCTGATGAAAGTGGCCGAGGCGGGCGGTCTGCTGGTCATCATCGCGCGCCTGTTGCGGCCCTTGCTGGTGCGCCTGTTTCCGGATGTGCCCGCCGAGCACCCGGCCATGGGCGCCATGGTGATGAACCTGTCGGCCAACGCGCTGGGGCTCGGTAACGCGGCCACCCCGTTTGGCATTCGCGCCATGCAGCAACTGGATCGGCTGAATCCCCACCGCGGTTCTGCGACCAATGCGATGGCGCTGTTCCTGGCCATCAATACATCCAGTGTGACCCTGTTGCCGACCGGCGTGATTGCGCTGCGCGCATCAGCCGGTTCGCTGGACCCAGCGGGCATTCTGCCAACCACGCTGTTCGCCACTCTCTGTTCCACGACCGTCGCCATCATTGCCTGCCATTTCTACGCGCGACTTTCGCCGGTCACCCCACCGGCCGGGTTTGTGCCGCCGCCGGCGGAAGCCGAGCTCACGGAAGCAGACGTGGAGACACCGCAGTATGGGGCGTATTCCACTGTGGTTTCCTGGACCTTCCTGATCGTGCTCATCTCGCTCATTCCGGTGACGGTGATCTACGGCACCCTCATTGCGCCGTGGATTCTGCCGGGGCTGGCACTGGCGCTCCTGTCGTTTGGGGTCGCCCGCAAGGTGCCGGTGTACGAAGTATTCGTGGAGGGCGCGAAAGAGGGCTTTCAGGTCGCCATTCGCATCATTCCCTACCTGGTGGCCATCCTCGTGGCCGTTGGCATGCTGCGGCAAAGCGGGGCGCTGGGTTATTTCGTGCAGGCGGTGGGCGCTTACACGGCCAGCTTCGGGCTACCGGCGGATGCCCTGCCGATGGCGCTGTTACGGCCGCTCTCCGGTTCCGGCGCCTATGGGGTGCTGGCAGCAACGATTGAGAACCCCGCCATCGGGCCGGACAGCTACACTGGCTACCTGGTCAGTACCCTGCAGGGTTCCACCGAAACCACCTTCTATGTGCTGGCCGTGTACTTCGGCGCCGTGCAGGTCCGGCGTGTTCGGCATGCACTTGCAGCGGGTCTCACCGCAGACCTGGCCGGGGTGATCGCGGCCATTGTGGCGTGTTCCTACCTTTATGGCTGAGGCCGGACCGGGTCGCTGACCGTCCGGTTGCGTTTCATCCCGATGCGGATATAGTGGCCTGATCGTTACATGGATTTATGTATCGTTCATTGATGGCTCTATGAGGGACAAGCCATGGCCAATCCAATGGGTTCCGCACTGTCCATGCTGAACAAGATTGCCGCTTCCGAAACCATCGACAAAATCGGCATGCGCAAGCCGCTGGAGAAACTGGTCTACGCCGGAACGAAAACCGGTTTCAGCGCGATCAGTGCTGCCAACCGCCAGTTCAAACCATTGCTTGATGTGGTGCGGCCCACGCGGATGCGCCATGCCCGCACCCCGGATCTTTTTGATCTCAATTTCACAGACGAACAGGCCATGTTCCGCGACACGGTGCGACGCCTGGTCGATGAGCGGGTGATCCCGGTCGCGGCCACTGCTGATGAGGAGCGCGCGACACCACGGGCATTGCTGGATCAGATTCACGCGCTGGGCGTTTCCCTCATGGCGGTCCCCGAGGAACTGGGTGGTGCCGGTGTGGAGCGCGACGAAGTGCTGCACATGATCCTGGCCGAGGAGCTCGGTCGCGGCGACATGGGCATCGCGACCGCGGCGCTCGCGCCGCTGGGCGTGATCAACGCCCTGACCCAATGGGGTACCGCCAATCAGCAGGCGAAGTATCTGGCAGCGTTTGCCAGTGAATCTTTTGTGCCCGCCACGGTGGCGCTCAACGAGGCGAGTGTCCTGTTCGATCCGTTCCAGTTGCAGACCACGGCGCGCAGAACGGCCGACGGTTATGAACTCAACGGAGAAAAGACACTGGTGCCGCTCGCCGAAGACAGTGCGCTGTTTCTGGTGGCGGCGAAGCTGACCGGGGAAGGGCCGCGCCTGTTCATCGTGGAGCCCGGCATGGAAGGGGTCAGCTGTCGGCCGGATCCGGCCATGGGGCTCGGTGCAGCGGCAACACAGCGGCTGCTGCTGGAGCAGGTCAAGCTGCCGCGCGAGGCGCTGCTGGGCGACATCGACACGGCATTCGACTACGAAGCCTTCATTCAGCTGACCCGCATTGGCTGGTCCGCCGTGGTCACCGGCTGTTGTCAGGCGGTGCTTGATTACGTGATCCCGTACGTGAAGGACCGCGAAGCCTTTGGCGAGCCGATTGCGTTTCGCCAGTCCGTTGCCTTCATGGTGGCGAACATTGGCATCGAGTTGGAGGGGCTGCGCCTCTTGGTGTATCGCGCCGCAAGCCGGGCTGCCCAGGACAAGTCGTTTGCCCGGGAAGCTTACATCGCCTATCTGCAGGCCAGTGAAAAAGGCATGCAGATCGGTACCGATGGCGTGCAGCTGCTCGGCGGGCACGGTTTCACCAAGGAACATCCGGTAGAGCGCTGGTATCGCAACCTGCGCAGTGCCGGCATCCAGTACAACGCATTCATGGTGTAACGCAATGTTGAATCTCGATCTTCCCCGCAAGTTCAAGGGCATCATGGAGCCGGCTGAGCAGGCGGCTCGCAATGTATTCCGTCCCATCTCGCGCAAATACGACCGTGCCGAGCATGAGTATCCGAAAGAGCTGGATTTGTTCTCTGCCGCGATCGACGGCATGAACGATGGTGACCTCAGCAAGTCCGCCGGCGCTGCCAAGCTCAAGCAGGATGCCAGCGGTGATGAAGGGGTGCGCAATGGTTCCAACATGCAGAGCCTTGCCGGTATGGAGTGGCTTTGTTGGGGAGATGTCGGCCTGGTGCTGACACTGCCGCGGAACGGTCTCGGCAATGCCGCGATCGCGGCGGTGGCGAATGAGGAGCAGACGAAACGCTTCGACGGAAAGTGGGCTGCCATGGCGATTACCGAACCGGGTGCAGGTTCGGACTCTGCAGCGATCCGGACCACGGCGCAGCTGGATGGCGATGCGTACGTCCTCAATGGCGAAAAGATCTACATCACGTCGGGGGAGCGCACGGATCTGATCGTGGTCTGGGCGACGGTGGATAAATCCGCCGGGCGGGCAGCGATCAAGTCCTTCGTGGTGGAGTGGGGCACACCGGGCATGGAACTGGTGCGTCTGGAGAAGAAGCTGGGCATTCGTGCTTCCGATACCGCGCAGGTCCTCTTCAAGGATTGTCGGGTGCCGAAGGAAAACCTGCTCGGTTCCCCGGAAGTCGACACCCGGAAAGGGTTCGGCGGCGTCATGCAGACGTTCGACAACACCCGCCCGATGGTGGCGGGGATGGCGCTGGGGGTTGCACGTGCCGCGCTGGAGCGCATCCGCGAACTGCTCGAAGCGCAGGTGAAACCGCAGTACGGGAAACCGGTGCTCAATGTCAGTGCGATTGAGGCGGAACTGCATCGTATGGACGCCGAACTGGAGGCCGCCCGTCTGCTCACCTGGAAGGCGGCCTGGATGGCGGACAACGCCCAGCCGAACTCGATGGAGGCCTCCATGGCCAAGGCCAAGGCAGGCCGGGTATGCAACTGGATCACCCTGCGTTGTGTCGAAATCGCCGGCAGCCTGGGCTATGGCGAAGACGAATTACTGGAGAAGTGGGCCCGCGACTCGAAGATTCTGGATATCTTCGAAGGTACCCAGCAAATCCAGCAGCTGGTGGTCGCCCGGCGTCTGCTGGGTCTCTCGTCTGCGCAGCTCAAGTAGAAGCGGCGCCAGCCGCGAAAACCGCCCGCCAAAAACCGCTGGCCGGCGGCGCCACGCGACGGCAGGAGCGGCACCGGCCGCGAACGGATCATGCAGGCGCCGAGATCGCCGTCGTGACGCTGTGCAATCGCGCCGTGTCGTTGCCCCGCCTGACTCAGGTGGTGGTGTAACTGCCTGCCGCATGCAGGCTGCCGTCCGGTCCGGTGAGCCGCCAGGCGCGGGTTTTGCTGTTGCCGGTCTCCCGTTCCACTTGCAATTTCCCGGAGGGAATCGGCACCGGCCGGGTGAAGCGGACGGTGATCTCGCGGATGTCGTCGTCGCGGGCCAGTACCTCATAGCTGCGGACAAAACTACCGAAGCCGTGCAGGATCTTTCCCTTGAATGGGGACATCTTTGCGACCGGCGTCAGCCAGTGGATGGGATTGAAGTCTCCGGTGAGGATGGCGAAGTCGAGACCGTCGCTGGCGTTGCACTGCCAGCTGCCTGCCGTTTCAAAACTGGGCTCTTCCTGCGAATCGCCGGCGCTCTTCTTCCCTTTCTTGCCACCCAGGGGCACAACAATGATCAGGTCTGCGACGAGAATGTCGGGTTGTCCGCTGGTGCCGGTGCGCACGCGTGTCTGGATGCGCGCCTTGCCGTTGACCTCCTCCACTGAAACCATCTCACCTCGCACGCGCAACTGTTCGTCCAGCGGCAGCTTGCCGTTGATGATGAGGTCGCAGCCCTGATTGAGTCCGCCCGACATCGGATAGCGGGTCTGCCCGGCAAGCGCGGACGTCACGGCCAGCGCCCACTGCGGAAACAGGTGCGGTGGAATATGATCGGAGTCGGTGTCATCCGCACCGGACCACGTCAGGAAATGTTCGATCAGTTTGCGACTGGGTGGGTTGAAGGTGCGATCCACCGGGCGGTACTGATCCGGGTTCGACTTCGGGCGCCGGAAGGGCAGGGCAGTCTGCAGGCCAATCCGGCCGATCGATTGCAGCATGGGCCCCTGTTGCAGAACCAGATCCAGCGGAGCTTTCGCGAGTGCCATGGTGTCTTCCTCATACACAGTCCGGCGCCCATCATAGCGCTTCCGGATGTCGCGTAAAGAGTTGGCAGTCTGGATGCCGAAACTTGCGGAAGCGCGGTAATGGATGTCAGGCGGTGCAGGCGGTCAGGCAGGAGCGCAGCATTTCGGCCAGATCGCGCAGGCTGAGCGGCTTGGTCAGCATCTGGTCCATGCCACAGTCCTGCGTAGCCAGAATGGTGGCCTCGCGCACATCCGCCGTGAGGCCGATAATTATGGTGCTTCCAGGTCGCTGTGCCTCGCGCTGGCGAATCTCGCGGGTAGCGGCCAGCCCATCCATGTTCGGCATGTTGAAATCCATCAGCACGAGGTCGAAGTCACCCGCCTCCCAGAGCTCCAGCCCCTTGACGCCGTCGGACGCAATCGCCACCTCGCAATTGAGCCGCTGCAGCATACGCCGGCAGATATCCTGATTGCCTGGATCATCGTCCACAACCAGTACCATCGTGCCAGCCGGTGCCTGATACGGTGTCGAGGGCTCCGTCTTGGCGAGCACTGGAGAAGGTCTTGGATTTGCCTCTGGTAGCTTTATGTCCAGCCAGAATTGCGAACCTTTGCCGGGCGTGGACCGTAAGCCGATGTGACCGCCCATCTGCTCTGCCAACCGCTTGCTGATCGACAGTCCCAGCCCCGCACCGCCATGACGGCGCGTGTTGGTGTTGTCGACCTGATAGAAGGCGTCAAAGATTTTACCGACGTGCTCCTCCGGGACTCCGCGCCCCGTGTCCTGCACCAGGAAATGCAATTCCTTTCCTTCGCCATCAGCCGGACTGTAC
>JBFKXW010000047.1:0-11709 GCA_041637915.1 Pseudomonadales bacterium
CACTTATACGCTGGGTGAGGAGATTTCCCACGCGGTCACGCATGGCATCGGCGTGGTGGCGAGCATTGCCGGCCTGGCTGCCATGGTCGGCTTTTCCATGCTGTATGGGGACCTCTGGCACGTCGTCAGTGCCAGCATTTTTTGCGCCACCCTGATCCTGCTCTATCTGGCCTCCACGCTGTATCACAGCGTGACCCATCCCGAGATCAAGCAAATCCTGCAGATCATTGATCATTCGGCCATCTACCTGCTGATCGCCGGGACCTACACGCCGTTTCTGCTGGTGACATTCCGGGACTCGTTTGGCTTTCCAATGTTTTTCGCGATCTGGGCGCTGGCGCTTGCCGGTGTGATCTTCAAGGTGTTCTTCACCGGCCGCTTCGAGAAGACTTCCACCGCCATCTATCTGGCGATGGGCTGGATCGTGCTGCTGATCATCGAGCCATTTCTCGATGCCTTACCCTCCGAGGGCGTCTGGCTGATGATTTTCGGTGGGCTTGCCTATACCGGGGGCGTGGTGTTTTTCGTGTGGGAGCGCCTGCCCTACAATCATGCGATCTGGCATGGTTTTGTGCTGGCCGGCAGTGTTCTCCACTACTTCGCGATCCTTTACTATGTCATCCCGTTTCCGCAACTCGGTCGAGGCTGAGTCCGCTGGTGCACGCCCCGGCCTTCCCTGCCGGATTGATCAGTCTGGGGTGAGAAAGCCCGATGCCGCTACGGAATACAGCGCGTGACTACGGAACGGTCGCCAAGTGGCTGCACTGGCTGACGGCGCTGCTGTTTCTCGCGTCGTATGTCAGCGTGTACTACCGGCACTGGTTTACCGAGGCGAAGACACCGGAAAACTGGACGGCGCTGCAGATTCATCTTTCCGTGGGCATTTCCATCGCGGTGGTGGTTGGGTTGCGTGTGTTCTGGCGGATTGTCAGCCGTGTTCCGGACCCGGAGCCTGGCACGCGCCTGGAGCACCTCGCCGCGCACGCCGGACACTACGCGCTGTACGCAGTCATGATCATCATGCCCATTTCCGGGTATATCGGTACCGGCGTGGATACCGAATTTTTCTTCCTCTTCGATGTGCCGAAATTCGAAGATACGGCGTTGTTTGCCCTGTTGGTGACGGATGGTTTGGGGATCAGCTTTGAAGCGTTTGAGAAACCCGTCGATTTCCTGCACAAGGAAATTCTGGGCGCCTGGCTGGTCTGGCTGCTGATCCTGGGCCATGCTGCGGCAGCTTTGTATCACCATTTCATCCGCAAGGATCGAACCCTGCTCCGGATGACCACCGCGGGCTAGTCGTTGCGGGCGATCAGATGGTTTCCTGCGGCTCACCCAGTTCCCGGGAAACCCACAGGCTTGCCAGGCAGAAACCGAGAAACAGATAGAAGCCGGCCAGCAACTGCGTACCGTTGGTGGTGATCAGCGTGCCCTGCATTTCAGCGGAATCGGACAACTGGCGCATTTGCTGCTCGATGATGCCGTCGAAGCCGATAAAGGCCATGAAAATCGCCACCACAAAGACGTCTGCCATGGACCACTTGCCGGATTCCAGTGCGAAGAAGCGCACCAGCGCGGACTGATGCAATCCGGGATGGCCACTGCTGTAGAGCACGGTGCAGGCCAGCTTGGCCAGCGGGAACAGCACCGCAAACAAAATGACCAGCATGCCGACTGCGATCATGTCCGGTTTGCCCGTTTCCATCAGCAGCCAGGTCACGTCCAGCACACTCTTGCTCTGGAAATACAGAACCTGGTCGGTGAACTGCACCGCCCCTCCGAGAAGCGGAAAGGAAATCTGCTCGATGCGCGCATCGACCTCAATCATTGGTGTGAGAATGCCGCCTGCCAGCAACAGGAAGCAGCCGGCGACCAGGGCGGCGTAGCGCTGCACCGGTACAGACGGCTGGCTGACATGGTGGATCAGCAGCAGGCTCACCATGAACAGCAGGCAACTCACCGCAGCGAAGCGCGCGGTCCGGTGCCGTGCCTCCAGCTGATTGTGAATGGTACTCGCACAGGCCGCCCGGCCGCGGCACGCATGATCGCTCTCCACGGCGTCAATGGACACTTCCGGTGCGGCGTTTTGCTGTTTCTGGAGAAAGTGATCGAACAGGTTGGTGAGCAGGCGTTCGATTTCCTGCCGGTTGTCGGCTTTCTCCAGCTCCTGCAGGATCTGCTCGGCATACGCCGGGACTCCGCTGCGCACCTGCTCAAGATCCACCATGCTGCGTCGGATCGTGTCAGTGATCTGATGCAGCAGGTTCACACGACTGGTTTCCCGCAAATGCTGGTCAATGCCCACAATCAGGGTGTCCACCATGGCTTCCAGGATACCCCGGAGCGTTTCGCGGTCGGATGCGCTGAGCTGGAAGGTACGCACACGTTTTTCCAGCATGGGCGCGATCTGACGTGCCCAGGCGTTGGGATTCAGCAGGCCCAGGGAGGCGTGCTGCACGCTGGCAAGCTGGTAGGAGAATGCCTGCGCCTGACGCATGCTTTGCACGAACGTCCAGCTGGAGACTGCCATGCCGGCCAGCAGCAGGCCGAAGACCAGCAACTCGCGGATGCGTAATGTCGCAGAATTCATCACACTGGAACCTGTGGCGACCGATCGGGTCTGTATTCCCAACGAATACCGGTGGAATTCCCAAGGATACTGCAATGAGACTGCTTCAAACTGCCCTCGTCGTGCTGATCGCTCTCATCCCGCCGCTCGCCCACGCGGAGCAGCCTGTGATCGAAGTGTACAAGTCGCCCCACTGCAGTTGCTGCACGCGCTGGGAGGAGATTCTGGAAGAGAATGGTTTCGAGGTGGTCTCTCACGCCACGGAAGACATGTCGCCGGTGAAGCAGCGTTTTGGTGTCCCCCGGCAACTGGCTTCCTGCCACACCGGTTTCATTGATGGTTATTTCATCGAGGGCCATGTGCCGGTCTCCGACATCCAGCGCCTGTTGAAGGAACGTCCCGACGTGCAGGGCATCTCCGCGCCCGGCATGCCAGCGGGTGAGAACGTACCTGGCATGGAAACACGCCCCGGCAACGCCAGATTCGATGTCTGGGCGGTGCAGGGCGATTCAGCGCGGATTTTTTCCCGGCACGAATGATTGGCGACGCTACGCCGGCTGCAGACGTTCCAGCCATCCGCCGAGGTGTTTGAACGCGCGAATGCGATCACTGACTTCGCTGGTGTTGAGTAATTCTTCCACTTGCGCCGCCACGGAATGATCCGCAATGGAAGGCGCGCTGCCAACCAGGAACTGCCGCCCTGCAAGGAGTGTGTCCAGATTGGCCAGGTGCCCGAACAGTTGTCGTTCCACCTCTGCGTAGGGAAGTTTGCCAAGACCCTGTGAGCGCATCTTGGCCGGGTAGCGCCGCTTGAAGATCATGCGCAACACACTTTTTTCCCAGCCGGGCCGGCCCGCGCAGATCATGTCCAGCGCTTTCTCCCGCGGGGCGGGGATCAGCATGCGGAAATACACCTCGTAGTAATAGAGGCTCTGTCCGGCCCAGTCCTCCCACACACAGGCCATGGCGCGTTCCGCCGGGTCTGCAGGATAACAGCGGGGCTCCGGGAACTTTTCATCGAGGTACTGTGCGATCGCAGTGCTGTCGACGATTCGTTGGCCGTCTGTCTCCAGCACCGGCAGGGTGCCCTGGCTGGACAGCTTGCCCGCATGCCGCGCCAGCAGTCCGTTGTAATTTTGCACTTCAAAATCAATTCCCTTGCTGCGCAGGATTCTGCGCGCCTTATTGCAGAAGGGGGACATGTGCCATTGGTGCAGTATGGGTTTCATGTGCAGATTTCCTGTGAACCGCTAGACGCGGATCACCAGTTTGCCGAAATTCTCGCCCCGGAACAGCTTGCGGAAGGTTTCCGGAAAGGAGGCCACGCCTTGCTGCTCATCGATGCGGGTCTGGAGTTTGCCCTGAGCCATCCATTCGCCCATTTCGCGCGCAGCTTCTCCGTAGCGTTTCGCGTAATCGAACACCACGAACCCCTCCATGCGGGCCCGGTTCACCAGCAGGGACATGTAGTTGGCAGGGCCCCGCATGGCCTGCATGTTGTTGTACTGGGAAATCGCACCACAAAGGACGACTCGCGCGCGCAGGGCCAGTTTGCTCAGCGCCAGATCCAGGATGTCACCGCCCACGTTATCGAAATACACATGAATGCCATCCGGACAGTGTTCCTTGAGACCGGCGCGAACGTCCTCATTCCGGTAATCGATACAGGCGTCAAAGCCCAGTTCATCACGCACCCAGCCGCATTTTTCAGGGCCCCCGGCGATGCCGACCACGCGGCATCCCTGGATCTTTGCCACCTGTCCCACCACCTGACCGACCGCGCCGGCTGCTGCGGAGACCACCACGGTCTCGCCGGCCTTTGCTTCGCCGACGTCCAGCAGCCCGAAGTAGGCGGTCATGCCCGGCATGCCCAGCGTGGCGAGGTAGTACGGCAGCGGTGCGAGGTTCGGATCGACCGGCACCACGCCCTTGCCGTCAGAGAGGGCGAACTGCTGGACGCCGAACAGACCGCTGACATGGGTGCCGATGGGAAAGTGGTCGTTGTTGGAGGCGATGACCTCCCCGACCGCGCCGGCGCGCATCACGGCATCAATCGCCACCGGCTCCACATACGAGCGGCCCTCGTTGATCCAGCCGCGCATGGCCGGGTCGATGGAGAGGTAGCGGTTGGCGACCAGCATCTCTCCCGGTCCCGGCGTTGGAATCGGGTTTTCCGCAATGCGCCAGGTGTCATCCTCAGGCAGCCCGACGGTGCGCTTTGCGAGGCGTACCTGCAGATTCTGTTCCGTCGCAGTCATCGTGTTGTGCTCCACGCAGGGTGTTCTGGCACCTGTGATGCCATGAAAAGAACCGCCGTACAAGTTTGTGCCCGGGAGCGAGCAGGTCTGCAGCCGATCCTCCGGGCACCTGCCATCGCACCGAGCCAAAGGATGACCCCGAACTGGCCCCTCAGAACTCGGCGTCCTCATCGGCTGCACGGGCGCAGTTCTCGCCCGTGGCACCGCGTACGGCACAAAGCATGTAATTCACCCAGACCGAGTTCACCAGCGAGAGCTGCCGCGTAAAGGGGTTCATGGCGACACCCGTGCGTGCGGTTTCGCGGAAGCCATCGGCCTGCAGGCAACCCAGCACTTCGCCGGGCGTGCGCAGCAGGCGATAGTGGTGCGTGCCCTTGGGCAGCCAGCCGAGGATGTACTCTGCGCCGACGATGGCGATCAGCCAGGCCAGGGGGTTGCGATTGATGGTGGCAACAAACATCACGCCACCGGGCCGCACCAGGGACTGGCACTGGCGCATGAACAGCGGAAACTGATCGACGTGCTCGACCACCTCCATGTTGAAGACCACGTCGTAGGGTCCGCCCGCGTGCTCCGCCACGGACGTCAACTGATACGACACCGGCAGGCCGGACGCCTGGGCATGCAGTTGCGCAATGGCAATGTTGCGTTCGACCACATCAATCCCAGTGACCTCTGCACCAGCGCGCGCCAGCGCCTCACTCAGGATGCCGCCACCACAACCGACGTCCAGTACGCGCAGACCCTCCAGCGGCTTGCCGTTGCCAGGCTGTGCCAGGCCCAGCACAGCCAGCTGCTCGAGAATCCAGGCCATGCGTACCCGATTCAGGCGGTGCAGGGGCCAGAACGGCCCGGATTCGTCCCACCAGGTCGCGGCCATGCCCTCGTAGTAGGCGAGTTCACGAGCGATGGTGGTGTTGTCCTGCTGGTTCATGGGCTCCCGGGTGCCTGAATCTAGAAATCAAACAGTGCTGGCACGGTCTCGCGCATCTTCTCGTGGTCTGCGCTGCCGCCGTTGCGCGCTGCATCTAACGCTGTCCGTTGTTCGGACCCCTGTGGAGGCATCAGGGTTCCCGCTTTTTCCGTTCCCAGGAATCGCGCATAGTCCAGCACATCGCGAATTTCCGTCCTGGCGCGGATCGACGCGAGCACGGCGGCTTCCGTGTCTGCGCCCATGAAGTTCAGGCGCTGCACCGGATTGCCACGATGACAGCCGAAGCAGTACCGTTGAAAAGTTTCCAGCACGGAGCCGGCTGAGATCCGCAGCGGGGGAACGTGCTCCATTCGCGGTGGGCTGAACCCAGTGGTGTCCAGACAACAGTACGCTGGCTCCGGCTGGCCCAGCAGTCGGGCGATCGTTTGCAGTACCTGCGCACGGACGACCGGTTTCGGGTCAAGCAGCTCATCGAGCGCGCCGCTGTGCACCAACGCCGAAACGCGCGCCACATCTCCCTGACTCCATGCCTGCAGACGACGCCGGTCATTCGGGGTGAAAAGCCGGGCCACACCCTGCACACCGTAAAGGGCGTCAGCACGCAGGATTTCACGCGGGGGGCGCGGTGTGCGGGGGTCCAGCAGTGGGTCCAGCCGGGTGGTCTGCGCAAAGAAGGCCAGTTTGCGATCGGAGTCATGCAGCATGGCCTGGTCACCGGCCACCTGCTGCCGCCAGCGGGCAACGTGGACGCGCAGGTCCTGCAGGAGCCGTTCGAATGTATTGCGTTCTGTCATCGGATCCCGGCTGCGGAGCAGGCTCTCCGGTACGGGGATACCCTGGGCGGGCCAGTGGGTTTTCTGCAGCAGCCGGGTCCGCGCACTGTCTGCAGATTCGGGGTTAAATCCGCCGGGGTCCATCACCAGTGCGAGTGCCTGCGCCAGAATGCTTCGCCGGCACTGCAGTCCTTTCACGCCGCAGCCTTCGATCCAGATCCGCTGTGTCACCAGATTCTCCGCGCCCAGCACCGTGAGTTCGTCGAAGGTCTCCGGGGTCAGAATCTGGGTGGACAGGGCGACGCCGTGGTATCGCGTGGAATCGGCAGCCAGCCAGGGTACGTCCATGGACCGGGCGATCTCGCGGGCGACGGCGGCATTGGCGTTGGTTTCGTCCCACGGTCGGGCAGAAAAGATCGGCGCGCCGGCCTGGTGGCAGGTCAGGCAGATCGCTCTTTTGGCATACACAATGCGCGGTACACAGCCCGCGCAGTAGTTGGCCACCAGCTGATATTCGAAGCGCCCGGCTGCCTCGTTGTAGGAAATGACCTCGATCTCGTTGGCGGCCTCGACGAAGCCCAGAAACAGGCGGCCCGCATACACCGGTGCCAGTTCATGCGGTGTGTAAGGCGCATCGACCTGTGCTGCCACCAACGCCCGTGGTTTCTGAAAATCAGCTTCGGCCCTGCGCAGGGAGCGCCCGTCCGGCACCAGCAGGGCGACGGTACCGGCGTCCCAGCGGTCGAACTGCTGAAAGGATTCAATCAGTGCCGCATAGGGATAGGGCAGGGCGCCCAGGCGCGCAATGTGATGATCGAACAGGGAGCGCGTGCCGGGCGGCGGCAGGTCCGACATCGTCGGTTCTGCTTGCGCAGCTTTTGTGTCGCCTGGCTGCCGGGCACTGCCGATCTCCGGGATCCACAGGAGGCCGATGACCAGCAGCGGCAACCAGCACGGTGCGACGAGTCGCCTGCTCAATCCCTTTCCGGTATGTCGCGCGCGCCCATTGTGCGCTACTTCATCAACAGCTTGCCGTTGCGGACGCGCTGCGGGTGGTCTCCGACCTTGACGCTGGCGACCTCGCGGGCCTCGTCGAAGGAAATCACGGAAACGCGATCCTGCTCACTCACCGAGACGTAGCAGTACTTTCCGTCATGACTTTCCGTGGACCAGTACGGCTTGGCACCCAGCGGATCTTCAGACAGCTTGATTGTTTTGTATTCAAAAGTGTCGCGATCGACGATGGCCACGTACCCGGACATGGTTGCGGCGACACACAGCTTGGTGCCTGCCGCGTTGATGGCGAGGCCGTGGTGCGCAGAGTTGAGTTGGTAATCCCAGTAGGAGAGGTTCTGAATCTTCTCCGGTACCGGCAGGTCCACCTTGCGGGTGATTTTGTGCGTATTCAGGTCGTACTCAAAAAATCCGTGGAAAAAGGAAACCTGCAGGTACAGGTGCTTGCCGTCCGCGGGCACCGCCATCGGTCGTACGGCATTGTCCACCCACGGCATACCGGCTTCCTCCAGTTTTTCGCCGATATCAATGCGATGCAGCACCTTGTAGGTCTTCGCATCGACGATCTGCAGCCATCGGTCGCCCTTGGTCCAGTCCAGCCACTTCGCCGTCCAGGGGAAGAACACGCGGCCGATGCTGGCGTGATAAATCACGCTGCCGTCGTGGGAGTAGGTGTTCTCGTGCGGCTGGTCGCCAGACTCGAACTCGCCGACGATTTTTCCGGTGGCGGTTTCGATTGCCTGCACCTTGCGGGCGGAGGATGCCGAGACGAGGAAGATCTTGCCATCCGGTGAGATGGCGGCGTGGTCGGAGCGCACGCCCTCTACCGGCGTGCGCCAGACAATTTCGTTGGTGTGCATGTCGATGGCGACAACATCGGAGAAACTCGGACGGGAGGCATAGACGAAGCGACCGTCATGCGAGGTGAACAGGTCATCGACCAACTGGTCATTGCCTTCGCCCGGAACATGGCGGACGAACTGGAACGCCAGTCGGCGATACAGCCCGGCATCCTCGATCTCCGCCATGCGCTCATCACGATCCGGCACGATATTGATGGTCTTGATGGTTTCAAAGGTGTGCGGGTCAAAGATCTCCGCGGTGCCATCCCAATTGCTGCCCACGATCACGATGTCCCGGAGCCCGCCATCGCCGGCCGCTGCCGGGCCGGCCAGCACTGCCAGCAATGCAGACAGCAGGAGGTTTCGTGAGGATCGAAGAGAAAGCTGGCGAATGAACATCATGTGTCGGTACCTGTTTGAATCATGCGGGGGTGTTGCGCAGCCTGCTGATGTGGCCGGTAAAGGAATGACTATCAGTCTAGCGAAGATTCATGATCTTTCCGGGGGCCCCTGCCAGCACAACCGGCAGTTGCTCACCAGCGAACCAGATACTCCGCATGCAGTCGCAGACCTTCCGGGCCGCGCTCCTCCCGGGAATACTCCAGTCCGGTACTGAGGGCGGTATGGGCCATGACCGGGGTATGCAGGCGCAGGCCCAGTGTGCGGTTGATGCGGCCATCAAAAGTGCCGGGGCGGGTCTGGACTTCCTCCCGTGCAAATCCGCCGGTTGCCTCGAGAAAGCGGCCAGCTGGCAAGTACTGGCGGTACAGCAGATTGAGGTAGCCGGACCCGGCGATGCTGCCGGAGCTGCGGCCCAGCGTGGCGCGTGCGTACCAGTCGGTGCCACTGTGGCCGGCATGGGTCTGAATCATGTCGATCCGGTTGTCGGGATAATGCAGGTGGCGCATCCCGCCGCCGAGTTCCCATCCCCCTGACAGGCTGCGCGTTGCCTCCAGTGTGCCATCCCAACGCGGTGCAATATCCGGACTCGGGGTCCACAGCAGGTCGGAATGCAGGGCCCAGTTACGCAGCTGACCCCACAGGGCAGCGCCCACACTGTAATCGGTCACGCCAAACCTGCGGGTGCGTCGGGCGGTGGCGATGCCTGTTGTCTCTTCGAACTGGCGGGTCAGCGTGACATGCTGCTCGGACCAGTCGTCCCGGGTCTTGTCAAACCACGTATGCGCCGCCTGTACGCCCAGCCGCATGCGCGGGCTGGCCGGCGTGATGGTGGCGATCTTGTCGCTGGGGATGCGCCGCGCTTCGAGGCTGGCGATGCGACCGGCCGCAGCGGGATCCGCCGGGTTGAGCTGTTGTGCGCGTCGCCATGCTGCGAGCGCTGCCTCCTCCTGATGCATGCGCTGTCTTGCGTCGCCCAGGAACAACCAGGCTTCCCGATAGCCGGGATGGGACGCGACAACCTGTGAGAAATCAGCTGCCGCGGAGGCCGGCTCCTGCAGCCACAGCAGTACCAGTCCGCGACCCAGCAGCGCATCGGGTTGGTCCGGATACTGCGCCAGTAACCGATTCCAGGCCTCTAATCCGGCCTGATGATTTCCGGCGCGCGACAGTTCCTGCGCATGTGCGTAGCCAGAGTCCCAGTCAACCGGTTCGGCGGCGATCGGCGCGCTGGTCAGGCAAGCCAGCAGGAGCAGGTGCGTTTGTTTGAATGGCTTCATGACTGAAATCCCTTGCGTGTCTGCTTGCCCCAGCCACGGGCTCCGAATGCCTTGCGCAACATGCCCTGTACACGCCAGACGCTGGTCAATTGCCGGTAGCCAAAATTCTCCAGCAGTGCGCACCAATACAGGCCGAGCAGATCCCGCAGACGCTTGTAGCGCCGGGCGCCAATTTCCTCCAGACCGACTGCCGCGAAGGAAAGCGCCACCCCCATGACCACCGCCAGTGTGAAAAACGCGATGGCATAGAACGAGTTGACCCAGCCCGCATAGAGGCCGATCGTGAAGAACAGGTAGCCGCTCAGCTCAATCACCGGGCCGATCAGTTCAAAGAAAAGAAAGAACGGATACGCCAGCATGCCCAGCGCGCCATAGCGCGGATTGAACAGCAGGCGCCGGTGTCGAACCATGGACTCCAGCAGGCCTCGCTGCCAGCGGTCCCGTTGTCTTGCCAGCGTGTTGAGCGATTCCGGGCACTCTGTCCATGCGACCGGATCGGGCACGAAACGGATACGATAACGCCGCTTCGCCTCACGGTGCAGTCGATGCAGACGCAGGACCAGTTCCATGTCTTCACCGACGGTCGAGGTGGAGAAACCGCCCACCTCCACGACATCCGCGCGCCGGAAGATGCCAAAGGCACCGGAGATGATCATCATGGCGTTGATGGAACTCCAGCCAATGCGACCGGCGAGAAACGAGCGCAGGTATTCGACCACCTGGAAGCGGGGCAGAAGTTTACGGGACAGCCGCACGGACCGAACCTGGCCATCACGGACCTCGCAGCCGTTGACGATGCGGATGATACCGCTGGAGGCGACCGTCTGTTCGTCCTCGAGGAAGGGTCTGCACACGCGCAGCAGCGCATCCCGTTCCAACAGCGTGTCGGAATCCACCGCGCAAAACAGCGGTGTGCGCGTGTGATTGAGCCCGGCGTTCAGGGCATCGGCCTTGCCGCCGTTCTCCTTGTCGATCACCAGCAGTTCTGGTGCGATCGGGCTGCGCCATGCGCCACGGATTCCCTGGGTGGGCAGTTGCGCCGTGGGGTAGTGCCAGCTTCGCTCCAATCGGAAGTGGTCCTGCAGACGCGCCAGCGTTCCGTCGCGGGAGCCATCGTTGACCACAACCAGTTCGAGTTGCGGATAGTCCAGCGTCAGGAAGGACTGCACAGCTGCCACACAGTTGGCTTCCTCGTTGTAGGCCGGGACAATGATGGTGACCGGCGGGCAGGCGTCCCGCAGCTGATCATCCTCCTGCACCGTCTGGAGGCGGCGGATGTGCCGTCGCAACGCGCCCAATGACACGAAGTTGAGCAGGAAATAGGCGCCGTTCACGGCGAAAAAATACATCAGGATCAGCAGGCTGACGGCGTCCAGCAGGGTCATGATGCTGGCGCCTTGCTGAGTATTTCCTGCAACAGCTCCGGATGCCTGGGATTGTGATGCAGTTGTTCGATCAGGCTGCTCTGCAGGCCCCGGCGCAGCAGCCCACGTGCCGCACGTGCAGCAACCCAGGGGTTGTCATCCTGCAGCGCATGCTGCAGCGCATTCGTTTGGCTTGCATCCCCGGAGCGGGCCACCGCTTCCACGGCATGAATCCGGATGAAAGAGGATTCGTGATCGCAGAAGGGAAGTAGCCCC
>JBFKXW010000048.1:0-11598 GCA_041637915.1 Pseudomonadales bacterium
CGCCTGGATCAGTTCGCCGCGCAGGCCGGCGATGATTTCCAGGATCTTGTCATCGGGCAGAAAGTGCGCGGCCTCTGCCAGGACCGCCGGCGCAAACTCACTCAGCGCGCCAGCAAGCGGCGCCGGATCCTCCATCAGCATGGCCGTATCCGCCAGCGTTTCGGCGTTCAGTTCGGCAGCCAGGTCAACGATGGTCGGCGTCGGCAGGCGGGAAACGAGCGTTGCCAGCACGATGGTTTCACCGCGGTGGGCCAGTTCATGCGTGACCACCCGCAGGATGGCAATGGGCAAGCCCTCCAGCAGGGCGCCGGAGTCCTCTGCCGGCAGATAGCGCGCCACGTCGGCCATGAACGCCGGCGACAGGTGGCAGGCGATCTTGCCGGAACGGCCAGCTTCCAGCTTGCGGGCCATTTCTGCGGTGATGACCGGGCCCAGCGCTTTCTCGGCGATCTTTGCAGACAGCCGGGCTGGTACCATCTTGCCGGCTGCGGTCAGGCCGCGCAGTGCGGTCTGGCCCTCCAGGCTCAGGCGGGCATCGATGCCGCGTCGCAGGTGCTGCAGGTTGGCCGCGCCGAGCGGCTCGAGCATGCGCAGTTCCTCGGGGTGGCAGTGCAAAATGCGCGCCAGGCGCAGGAGTTCCGGATTCTGGATCATGTTCAGTCGCCCTGAATACGCTGCGACAGCTTGCGCCGTAGCGGCCCCGGCAGGTGGCGTCCGGCATCATCCAGCGCCTTGACGATAACGTTGCGCCGTTCATCGATCGCTGCCTGCAACAGTGCGCACAGACGGTCACGATCCGCTGGAGCAAGCTGCACCAGGTAGTCCAGATCATCGGCAGGCATCTGCAGGGATTCTGCGATCGCCGCGACGTCGCTGCCTTCGTTTCCGGTTGATTTCATGAGCCACTCCGCCCCATGCGCGCAGGCGCACAAAGTCCAGATCCTGGGAGCGTTATCGTAGCGCAGGTTGCCGGCGCTTTCCTGAACCTTTTGCGCCAACATGGAGGTTTTCCAGGAGCGGGATCAGGCCGGAAGATCAATGATCATCCGGCAGCCCGCGGTCGGGCTGGTGGTGGCCGTGATCTCACCCCGGTGCAGGCGGGCGATCTTGCGGGCGATGGCCAGGCCCGTTCCAGTATGCGCCAGGTAGTCTTCGGCAGTCTGGCGCGCATTGCTGCCGGCTCGCAGCAGTTCGAACAGGTTTTCAGACTCGCTCTGCGGAAAGCCGGGACCGTTGTCGTCCACGTGCAGGAGCACGCGCCGGTTGGCAGTGTCGAGCGTGCAGGAAACAGTTACAGCAGCAGCGCCCTCATCGTCATGGAATTTCAGTGCGTTTTCGATCAGTTCAAGCAGCATCTGGGCCAACAACTTTTGGTCACCCTGCACCTCCGGGAGTTCGCCCTGAGTGGCCAGGCAAATGTCGGGACGTCCGTGGCGGGCGCGAATCTGATCGAACAGGTCCTCACACAGGGCGGTAAGATCAACCGGCTCCGGACGCAAAGTGGTCTGCCCGATGGCCATGTAGTCCGCCACGCGGTCGAGTTGCCGCTCCATCTGTTGGAGGTTCCGGGTCAGCCGGTCGGCGAACTTGCCAGTGGGAACGTCTTCCAATTCCTGTCTGATTTTTCCTGACAGGAGTCGGCTCTTGCGGACCGGTTCGCGCAGGTCGTGCGACAGGGTGGCAAGGATCCGTTGGAGTTCCTCGTGGGCCTGTTGTAGCGAGCGGTCCCGGTCGGTTCGAAACACTTCCGCGGAGCGCGCCAGATCGCCAATCTCGTTCTGGTAGTCCGTGTACAGAATGGGTACGTTCGTGTGCCCGCGCGCCAGTTCGTCAAAAGTCTGCGCGGCCTTGCGCAGGTGATGCACCAGGTAGCGGGTGGTCAGTAACTGGAACACGACGCCCAGCAGCACCACCAGGCTGAGATTGCGCTGGGTGCGTACCAGTGCACGGCGCAATTCTGCCTGCCTTGCCAGCTGTGCCCGGTTCGCAGCGTCCGCATTCTGTGCGATCGCCGCATCGATTTTTTCAAGTGCTTCCAGCGCGGGTTGGTCGTCGAAGCGGACGGCACGATCAATTTCCTGTAGCGACCGGCCGGCACGGCGTTGTTGGGTGATCACCTTTACCTGCTCCCGGTAGTGATCGGTCATCTGGCGAACCGGCTCCAGATACGCGCGCATCTCATTGTTCCGCAGGGTGATCTTCAGTGCATCCAGGCGAATCGCAATGCGGGTCGCGGCCCGGGCGACCTGGGCTAGATAGGCGGGTTCTCCCCGGAGCAGGTAATTCTTGAAGGCGTGAATCAGCCCGCCGAACCCGACGTGTTGGCGGATTGCACTGATGTGCGCATGGGCCGCCTCGCTCGCCCGCGTTTCCGTGAGCCACTGTTTGTGCGCCTGCTCCAGTTCTGTATGCAGGCGCGACAACTGCACCCAGGTCATGCCCAGCGCGAGCACCAGCACCAGGCCACTGCCCCGGCTCATCCACAGGATTGGCAGGTTCTTCATGGAGAAAGTGTAGTCACCGATGCGCTGCGGGTGTCGGCGTGCAGCGGAGGTGTTGGTCGGAGTAGCAGGATTTGAACCTGCGACCCCCACGTCCCGAACGTGGTGCTCTACCAGGCTGAGCTATACTCCGGACCCATTCGAATTGCCGCGCTTTCCAACCTTCCACGTTCGTCGGGCGCGCTGCCTGCATCGGCGAAACGCCGTCTCGGGATCGGCTTTCTGGATGCTGCTCAGGCAGGGCGCGCAGTGTAAATCACCACCGGGACACGATCAATCGGCAGTGATGATTCCTCAGTGGCTCAGGACGATGCGATAACGGGCCTTCCCGGCGCGCAGGTGGTCGAGTGCCTCGTTCACCTGATCAAAGCGGAATCCCTCGGTCACTGGCTGGATGCCATGACGGACTGCAAATTCCAGCATGTTGGCGATGGTGGCGGGGCTGCCCACCGGGGAGCCGGACACGCTGCGCTGCGCGCCGATCAGCGAGAAGGCCTGCAGGTCGAGTGGATCCAGCACCGCACCAACGAAGTGGAGGCGGCCGCGGGGTTTCAGGGTGGCGAGGTAGGCATTCCAGTCCAGGCCGACATTGACCGTGGCGAGCACAAGGTCAAAGCGTTGTCGCGCAGACTTCAGTGCGGCCTTGTCCCGGGAATCCAGCGTGTCGTGGGCGCCCATTTGCAACGCTTCCTGCTTTTTCGCTTCGCTGGAGGTGAAAGCGGTCACTTCGCAGCCCCAGGCATTGAGAAACTGCAGTGCCAGATGCCCGAGCCCGCCAATGCCGATCACGGCCACGCGGTCGGTCGGTTGCACGTCGAATTGCACCAGTGGATTGAATACGGTGATGCCTCCGCAAAATAGCGGCCCGGCAGTGGCCGGATCGAGCCCCTCGGGCAGTGCCACGACCGCGGCGGCGCGGGCACGCACGCGGTCCGCGAAACCGCCGTGTCGGCCGACAATCGTCTCTGAGGCCTCACCGCAGAGGTTGTGATCCCCGGCCATGCAACTGCCGCAGTGCAGGCAGTAGCCCGCATGCCAGCCCAGGCCAACACGCTGTCCGATGCGCAATCCCTGCACGGCATCGCCCACGGCACGCACCGTACCAACGACCTCGTGTCCCGGAACAAGCGGATAGGTCGCGTTGCTCCACTCGTTGTCGATCAGGCTCAGATCACTGTGACAGATGCCGCAATGTTCAACCTCAATCTCGACCTCGTCGGTGTCGAGGACACCCGGATCAAAGGAAAAGGGCTGGAGCGGAGCGCCTTGCTCCATGGCAGCGTAGGCTTGAATCATGCGAATGCCCGGTGAGTGAAAGGTACTGCAAAGATAGCATCGTGGCGGGGGGCTGTGTTTTCCTGTCCGCCTGGCGGGGTGGGGGAGAGCCTGTATGGAATGGCTTGCATCGTATCACTGGACGCTGGCCGCGACGGCCCTGACAGGTTTGATGATTTTTGTGCAGGCGTTGGTGGTCGATGTCGCCGGCATGAAGGCGGGTCATCGTGCAGGACATCCGGTGGCGCCAGACCGTGGCAGCTTTCATTTTCGGGCGACGCGGGCGTTGGCGAATACCAACGAGACCGTGGCCATCTTCCTGTGCCTGGTTGTGGCGGGTGTGCTCCTCGGCGCGGAGGCCGACCCGCTGAACTGGGGAGCCGTGCTTTATTTCGCGGGCCGGCTGGCACACATGACCCTGTACTACGCCAATCTTGCACCGGCCCGTTCCGTTGCCTTCGGCATCAGTCTGGCCGGGGCGGCACTGATGGGTTGGGCGGTGCTCGGCCAGATCCTGTAGGCGAGCGGCCTGCCGGCGGTCAGTGGGCGCGGCGGATGGAGAATCGGGCCAGGTCTTCCAGGGCTGTACGGTAGGTCGACTCCGGCAGGTTTTTCAGGCAGTCCAGCGCGATATCGATCTGCTTTTCTGCTGCCTGCCGGGTGTAGGTCAGCGCGTCGGTATCGCGTAATACGGTGAGCACGGCAGACAGCTGATCGCGACCGTTCCGGCGAATGGCCCCGCGAACCAGTGCCGATTGCTCGTCAGTCCCATGGCGCATGGCGTGGATCAGCGGCAGGGTGGTCTTGCCTTCGTCCAGATCGTCCCCGACATTCTTGCCGAGCGTGCCCGAGTCACCGTCATAGTCCAGTAAGTCGTCGATCAGTTGGAATGCCAGGCCCAGGTGCAGGCCGTAGCGGCGCAGGTTTTCCTCGTCTTCCTGACTGGCACCGGCCAGCACCGCTGCACTGTGGCTGGAGACTTCAAACAGCATTGCGGTCTTGCAGCGGATCACTTCCATGTAATCCGGCTCGGTCAGTTCCGGGTTGCGCACGTTGGCGAGTTGCATCACCTCGCCTTCCGCAATCACATTGGTGGCATGGGACAACAGTTCCATGACTCGCATGGATCCGATGTCGACCATGCGTTCAAAGGCGCGCGAATACAGGAAGTCCCCCACCAGCACGCTGGGTGCATTGCCGAAGACCGCATTGGCCGTGGAACGGCCACGGCGCAGGTCCGAGGCATCCACGACGTCGTCGTGCAGCAGGGTGGCGGTGTGCAGGAACTCGATAATCGTGGCGAGGTCGCGGTGGCGTTCTCCGTCGTAGCCCAACGCTCTCGCGGTCAGCAGCACCACCAGGGGACGTAACCGCTTGCCACCGCCGGCAATGATGTAATGACCAATTTTCTCCACCAGCGGCACTCTTGAATGCATCTGTTCGAGAATCAGCCCGTTGGCGGCTTCGAAATCTGCAGTGACAGGCGTGAAGAAGCCCGGCAAACGCTGGGTTTCGGCGGTTTCAGGGGCGCTGGCGACAGTCGCGGTCATGGGTTTGGTGAACTCCCTGGAGCAGGCGCCAATTCTGTACCATGGGCGGGACGAGATAAACCCTGTTGAATCAGGGGCGCAGCGGGCGGCGGGGTTCGCCGGCCCGCGGCCCGGCAATCACCCGGCCTGCCTTGCGGCGGCTGGCGGGATCGCTTAGAATTTGCGCCCTTTCTGCGCCGGGCTCCATCGTTCGTACGATGCCGGGCAGGCAGACATTTCATCTTTGTAAGAGTTTTCAGGCACATGTACGCGGTATTCAAAAGCGGTGGCAAGCAGTTGCGTGCCCAGGAAGGCGACCTGGTCCGGGTCGAGAAGCTGGGTGCGGAAGCAGGAGACAGTGTGGATTTCGATCAGGTCCTGCTGGTAGCGGATGGCGACAACATCCAGGTGGGCAAGCCGGTCGTGGCGGGTGCCAGGATCAGTGGCGAAGTGGTTGGACACGGCCGCGACAAGAAGGTCCGGATTCTCAAGTTCCGCCGTCGCAAGCATCACATGAAGCGCCAGGGCCACCGTCAGTGGTTCACGGAAGTGAAAATCACCGGCATCCAGGCCGGCTGAAAATTAGAGGGTTTGCACGATGGCACATAAAAAGGCAGCGGGTAGTTCCAAGAACGGTCGCGATTCAGAGAGTAAACGCCTTGGCGTGAAGCGCTTCGGTGGTGAGCAGGTGGCAGCCGGCAACATCATCATCCGGCAGCGTGGCACCCGGTTCCACCCGGGGGTCAATGTGGGTCTGGGCAAGGACCACACCATTTTCGCGACCGCCAGCGGCAAGGTCGAGTTCACGACGCGTGGCGCCAAGCAGCGCAAGTATGTGAACGTCGTCGCGGAATGATCGTCCCCGCCGGATGACGCAAGAGACCCCGTCCATGACGGGGTTTTTTGTCTCTGGAGGACGTGCAGCAGGGCAGTCCCATGAAATTTGTTGATGAGGCAAGCATCTACGTCAAAGCCGGTGACGGCGGTCACGGCTGCCTCAGTTTTCGCCGCGAAAAATACATTCCCAAGGGTGGCCCGGATGGTGGCGACGGCGGGGACGGTGGCTGTGTCTATCTGGTCGCAGACCAGTCGCTGAATACGCTGGTCGATTTTCGTTACCAGCCGCATTACAAGGCGGAGCGGGGCACGGACGGCTCGGGCCGGCAGCGCACCGGCAAAAGTGGCGAGGATCTCTACCTCAAGGTGCCGGTGGGCACGGCCGTACGGGACGAGGAAAGCGGCGAGTGGCTGGGTGACCTGCGCGAGCATGGCGTTGCCCTGCTGGTGGCGCAGGGCGGCTTCCATGGCCTGGGCAACACGCGGTTCAAATCCAGCACCAATCGCACGCCGCGGCAGACCACCGAGGGTAGCCGTGGCGAGGAGCGAAAATTACGGCTGCAACTGAGCGTGCTGGCCGATGTGGGTCTGCTGGGCTTGCCCAACGCCGGCAAGTCCACCCTGCTCGCAGCAGTCTCCGCAGCGCGGCCGAAAGTGGCCGACTACCCCTTCACCACGCTGGTGCCCCAACTCGGCGTCGTGCAGGTCGATGCCCTGAGCAGTTTCGTGCTCGCGGATATTCCCGGGCTGATTGCCGGGGCGGCCGAGGGCTCCGGTCTGGGCGTGCGTTTTCTCAAGCACCTGATGCGTTGTCGCTTTCTCCTGCACGTCGTGGATCTGGTGCCGCCCGATGAGAAGTCGCCGGCCCAGGCGGCGCGCGAAGTGATCGAGGAATTGCAGGCGTTCAGCCCGGCGCTGGCCCAGCGCGAGCGCTGGCTGGTGCTGAACAAGATCGACGCGGTCCCGGAAGACGAGCGCGAAGCCCTGCGCGACACGGTGGTGGCCGAACTGGGCTGGGCGGGGCCGGTGTACCTGGTCAGCGGCTACACCGGTGAAAATACCCAGGAGCTGATGCGCGACGTGTTCCGGCATATCGAGGAGATGCGTGCGGCAGAGGCGGAGGGCAGCGAGGATGCGTTGCGCGCCGAGGCGCTGGCCAACCAGATCGAGCTGGAAGTGCGGGATCGTCTGGAGGCCCTGCGGCTCCATCGCGCCCGGCAAGGCGGTGACGACGCGCAGGATGGCTCCGACCAGGACGATGGGGACGACGGGCCCGAGGTCCTGTACGTGCCCTGAGCCCCGGCCGGGGCATGAATACGCTACTGAACCACCGGCAGGTTTGTCATACTGCGCGCCGTAGCGCCTGCACACGGAATGGACCCGATGCATCACCGGGAAAACAGCGACATCAGCATGGAGAGCGCTCGCCAGCAGGTCACTGCCGGCCGGCGCTGGGTCGTCAAGATCGGCAGCTCGCTGCTGACCCGCAATGGCGAAGGCCTGGATCGCGACGCGCTCGCGGGCTGGGTCGAACAACTGGCGAGGCTGTGTCAGGACGGTCTGCAGGTGCTGGTGGTGTCCTCCGGCGCGGTGGCCGAGGGGATGGTCCGCCTGGGCTGGCAGCGCCGCCCGACCGCACTCAATCAGCTGCAGGCGGCTGCGGCGCTCGGGCAGATGGGGCTGGTGCAGGCTTGGGAAAGCGCGTTTCAGGCGCATGGCCTGCACACCGCGCAGGTGCTGCTCACCCACGATGACCTGTCCGATCGCCGACGCTACCTGAACGCGCGCACCACCCTGCGCAGTCTGCTCAAGCTCGGCATCGTGCCGGTTATCAATGAAAACGACACCGTGGTCACCGATGAGATCCGTTTTGGCGACAATGACACGCTGGCGGCGCTGGTGGCCAATCTGGTCGAGGCGGATGCGCTGGTGATCCTGACCGACCAGCCGGGCATGTTCGAGCAGGACCCACGCTCCGTGCCGGACGCAAAGATGCTGCGGGTGGTCAACGCCGATGATCCTGCGCTGCAGCAAGCCGCCACCGGGAGCCAGGGGGAACTGGGGCGGGGCGGCATGATTACCAAGGTGGGTGCAGCCCGCATTGCGGCCCGTTCGGGTGCCTGTACCGTGGTCGGCGGCGGCGCAGAACCGGACGTGCTGCTGCGTCTGCGGGGCGGTGAGGAGATTGGCACCCTGTTTCAGCCCGGTCAGGCGCCTCTGGATGCCCGCAAGCAGTGGCTGGCGGGGCAACTCCGGGCCCGCGGACGGCTGACGCTGGATGCCGGCGCCGTGCGTGTCCTGCGGGAACAGGGCCGCAGCCTGCTGGCTGTGGGTGTGCGTGCAGTGGAGGGCAGCTTCCAGCGGGGTGATCTGGTGATCCTGCAGGATGAATCAGGCCGGGAGGTGGGTCGCGGGCTGGTCAACTACAGCAGCGAGGAGTGCGCGTCGCTGGCGGGTCAGCCCAGCGAGCGTATCGAGGCATTGCTGGGCTATGTGGCCGAGTCCGAGCTGATTCACCGCGGCAACCTGGCGCTGCTCTAGCCGAGCGCCGACCGCCAGCGCCCGGGCACAAAAAAGCCGGCATCGTGCCGGCTTCTTCGGGACCCAAGGGCTGGGTCAGGATCCAAATCGCTTCCGGGCGATCAGGCCATCGACTTGATGGCTTTCTGCAAACGGCTCTTATGACGAGCTGCTTTGTTCTTGTGCAGGACTTTCTTGTCAGCAATGCGGTCGATGATCGGCTGCGCTGCCTTGAATGCTTCCTGTGCGGCCGGCTTGTCACCGGCTTCAATCGCGGTGACGACCTTTTTGATGGCCGTGCGGGTCTGGGCGCGCTGGCTGTGACGCAGCTTGTAGCGATCGTCTGCCTGGCGGGCGCGTTTCTTGGCTGATTTGATGTTTGCCACGGTATCGGGTCCCTCGGAATGCCTGGGTGCCGGAAAAAAGAGCGCGATTTATACCAGAACCGCCCGGAGGCTGCAAGAAACTTCCGGTAAAAGCGCGTGACCGCCCGCATCGGGAGGCCGGGTCACGCTTCGCCACAAACCGGCCCTATACTTCCCGCCATGAGCGATCCGGACACCGATACCGCCACAGCTGGCAAGACGCAGCGCCCGCAACGGGCTGCGGGCCTGCTGCGATCCAGCGGCATCGTGGGTGGACTGACCATGGTGTCCCGCGTGCTCGGGCTGGTGCGCGACATTATTCTGGCCACCTTTTTCGGGGCGACCGCCGGGGCGGATGCCTTCTTTATCGCGTTCAAGATTCCCAATTTTTTCCGCCGCCTGTTCGCCGAGGGCGCTTTCGCGCAGGCCTTTGTGCCGGTGCTGTCGGAGTACCGTGAGAAGCGGGATCCGCAGGCGGTGCGGGATTTTGTCGATCACGTGGCCGGCAGCCTGGCGCTGGTGCTGGCGCTGGTGACGCTGCTCGGCGTGATCTTTGCTCCCTGGATCGTGCTGGTTTTCGCGCCGGGCTACTACGATTCGCCGGAAAAGCTGGCACTGACCGGAGACCTGCTACGGATCACGTTCCCGTATCTGCTTCTGATCTCCCTGACGGCTTTCGCGGGTGCGGTCCTGAACAGCCACGGCCGGTTTGCGGTGCCGGCTATCACCCCGGTATTCCTCAATCTCAGCCTTATCTCGGGCGCGCTGTGGTTCACCGGCTGGTTTGACACCCCGGTGGTCGGGCTGGCCTGGGCGGTGTTTCTGGCCGGCGTCGTGCAACTGGCGATCCAGGCGCCGGCACTGGCCCGCATCGGGCTGTTGCCCCGGCCGCGGCCGGATTTTCAGGATGAGGGCGTGCGGCGGGTCCTCAAGCTGATGGTCCCGGCCCTGTTCGCGGTATCTGTCACCCAGATCAATCTGATGCTGGACACCATCCTGGCGTCTTTCTTGCCGACCGGGAGTATTTCCTGGCTGTTCTATTCCGACCGGCTGTCCGAACTGCCGCTGGGTGTCTTCGGCATCGCAATTGCGACGGTGATTCTGCCGGGTCTGTCGCGGCAGCACGCGGCAGAGGATGTCAGCCGGTTCTCCCATACGCTGGACTGGGCGATCCGGCTGGTGCTGCTGATTGGCGTGCCGGCTGCGCTGGCACTGATCGTACTGGCTGAGCCGATTCTCACCACCCTGTTCCAGTACGGAGCACTCACTCCCTTTGATGTGCAGATGTCTGCACAGAGCCTGCGTGCCTACGCGGTCGGCCTGACCGCGTTCATGCTGGTCAAGGTGCTGGCGCCGGGGTACTTCGCCCGTCAGGACATGAAAACGCCGGTCAGCATTGCGGTGCGCGCCATGGTGGCGAATATGGGCCTGAATCTCCTGCTGGTCTGGCCCTTGGCGCATGCCGGGCTGGCACTGGCGACTTCGCTGGCGGCCCTGCTCAATGCCGGTCTGCTGTACCGGGGACTGCGTCAGCGCGAGGTCTACCAGCCCGGCGCGGGGTGGCAGCGCTTTGCCGGGCAGATGCTGGCCGGGAACCTCGCCATGGTCGCTGTGCTGCTGGCACTCAACCCGGCACTGGCAGACTGGCAGGCCTGGGGCTGGCAACAGCGTTCGCTGCAAATGGCGCTGCTGTGCGGGGCCGGCGCCGGGGCCTACTTCCTGGTGCTGTTTGTCAGCGGGATCCGCGTGGGTGATTTCCGCGGCCGGAGTGCCTGACACCGGCGGGTGTATCGCGTTCTTTGCTGCTCTATAATTGCGCGCTTGTTTACGGCAGCGACAGCCAACTCATGGAACTGATCCGGGGCCTGCACAATCTCGCGCCGGCGCATCGTTCCTGCGTGGCAACGATTGGCAACTTCGACGGCGTGCATCGCGGCCACCAGGCGGTGATCACCGAGCTGCAGGCGCGTGCGCAGGCGCTGCGCCTGCCGGCGACGGTGATGGTGTTCGAACCGCAGCCGCGGGAATTTTTTCAGGGTGCCGCGGCGCCGGCGCGCATCACAACGTTTGCAGAGAAACTGTTTCTGCTGCGCGAGGCCGGCGTCGAACGCGTGCTGTGCCTGCAGTTCAATCAGCGGCTGCGCAGCCTGTCGGCGGAAGCGTTCATTCAGCAGGTGCTGGTGGACGGGCTCGGCGTGCAGTTCCTGGCGGTCGGGGATGACTTCCGCTTTGGCTGTGATCGGAAGGGCGATTTCGATCTGCTGGCCCGGGAGGGAGCCCGCTGCGGTTTTGCGGTGCATTCCACCGCCACGCTGGAAGACGCCGGCGGCCGGATCAGCAGCACCGCGGTGCGGGCCTGTCTTGATCGTGGCGACCTGGACGGTGCCGCGGCATTGCTGGGCCGCCGCTACTGCGTCACCGGGCGGATCGGTCATGGCGATCAGATTGGTCGCGAGATGGGCGTGCCTACCGCCAATGTGCTGCTGAAGAGGCGGCGGGTGCCGTTGCGTGGCGTCTTTGCGGTGCGAGTCTGGGGGGCCGGGGAGCCAGGCCGGCCGGGTGTGGCCAACC
>JBFKXW010000049.1:0-11571 GCA_041637915.1 Pseudomonadales bacterium
GCCGGGCGCGATGCCGAACTCGTCATCCGGCCACAGACACGCCTGTTCGGGAATCACTTTCATCAGATCTTCTATCTCACCAATGGAGAGAGCCGCCTGCCGGCGGGATACTTCCGCCACGGACTGGCCTATGCCTGGCTGTACGCAATCGTGAGTGCCGGTTTCTGCGGCTGGCTGGCGACCATCGGCTGGCACGGTACCCATGATTTCCAACGGGCTTACGGGTACGAGCATGTGGAGCCCGTCGCTGCAGTGCCGTTCCGCCAGGTCGAAATTCCCATGGAAGAACGGCGCGCGCAGGTGCCCGGATACGGCCTGATCAGCGTCGCCGAGATGCTGGCGCATGCCCGCAGTGCGCCCGCCGGAGACTTCATGTACCTGCTGCATGCGCTGGAGTCGCTGAATGCGAAGGAGCCGACCATCACCGTGTTGCAGGACATCGCCCGCCACGACGTGGATCCGGCCCGTCGTCACATTGCACAGGGCAAGCTGCGCGCCTGGGGCGAACGGGTCCCACAACCGGCCAGCCAGTTTTCCGCGCTGTACCTGGGCGGCGAGCGTGTGCCGGTGCCCAGTCGCGTGGCAGGCGAGCTGCTCTCCCTGGCGGGTCACACCCTCTCTTCCTGCGAGCAGGTGGATGGCGGACAGGAGATTTGGCTGGCGCGCGAAGAACTGATCGAGGCGGACCGTCTGTATTTCCGGTTTCCGACACCCCGGCCAGCCGGTTACGGTGATGGACAGGTGGTCATGAATCAGGCCGGCTTTACGCTACAGGCGGATGGTGGGCCCGGGGAAATCTACGCCTATGGGGAGAAGGATTTTTACCTGGTGAAACAATGCAATCCGAGCCTGCTGCAAACGCTCTGGTGCCATCGCGGTGTGCGCGATGCACTGGCGGATTCGTTGCAGGGGTTCTGTCCGGAGTGAGCCAGCGCCGGCACATCGACGAAACGCTACTGCGCTGTCGATGGCGGGTTGGCAAGGCCTTTTGCAGGCGGCGAGGCCGGGTAGCCGGCATGATGAATCCAACTGCCACGATCCTGATAGGGCATGTCGATACAGGGCCCTACGATGCCACCGGTCAGCGAGCAGATGCTGCTCCGCGGATGTGGACGGCGCCAGTCCGCCGGGTTAGTTGAGGCGAAATCCTGCGCCATCCGGTTGATGGCGAGCGACAGCGCCTCGCGCAGCACCGCAGCGCGCGTACGCCCCTGCAGGTAATCAAAGCGCACGCTCAGCGTCGAACTGGATGGCTGGAGAATGCGCAGGGCCAGATTGTCCTCGACCGTCTGGTCAAACACGTGGCTTCCGCCATTTGCCTGCCGGGCCCGCAGTGCTTCGGGGATGTCCCCGAAGAGTGCGTCGCGGATTGCCACCAGGAAGTAGTCAAACACCGTGGCGCCGACCGTATCGAGCGCTTCACTGGCCGGGGCGTTGATGTCGAGACCGTTGGCATAGTGCTGCTGGTCCCAGCCGGCAATTGCATCGAGTGCTGCTTTGGATTTCTCATCCAGATCTTTCTGTTTTTGCAGGGACAGCATCACCTCGGTCCAGGCCAGTGCGCGAGGATCCGTCACCCCAGCGGTGCGATCCAGCGCAATCAGGTCTTCGAAGGTCCAGTCGTCTTTCTCGGCAATGGTCTTGTTGAGGATGGACACCCGTTGCGTGTTGCCGCCCGGGCGGGAGGGCGAACCCAGCCCCTCGCCATCCAGCCAGCCCACCGCCGGCTTGTTGTTCCAGTTGGCGATGAACCCCTGTTTCGGGTCGATCACATGCGGCAGTTCCTCAAACGGAATCTGTGCGCCGTCGTCGTGCGAGCCGGTGCCAGGTTTCGGCAAACGCTGGTCACTCTGCAGCGAGCGGTACCAGTGAATGCCAGGGTGGAAGTAGGCAATGTGCCCGTCGGCACCGGCGTAACCCACGTTCTCGTTCCAGGTCACCTGCCGGGTGCCGGCGACAAAATCCTCGAAATTCCGCGCGCGATTCCAGCGGAAGATGCCTTCGATGGTGTCGATCTCCCGGTTGTACATGGCGTATTTCACCGAGCGGGCCAGCGGTTTTTCTGCACTCCAGGACACCACCGGCCCGTGTACCGTGCGACAGACCTCGTGCGTGATCTCAAGCAGTGCGGGCGATGCCGGCAGGCCACTCTCTGCATGCCGGTAGCGGATGACTTCGTCGCGACAATCCATGGCACGGGTTTCCCCGTTGTGGCGATAGTTTTTCCCGCCGACAGCATCGAGTTCCTCGATGAAACTGTCGATGGTTTTGCTGTACCCGGTGGTGAGTGCCCAGGCGATGTCGTTGTTGTAGCCGATGCCCACCGTCGGCAGTCCGGGCACGGAAGATCCGCGCGCATCGATCCCGGCGCCATGAATTTCCAGTTCCACCAGCAGGCTCGGGTAGGTGTAGCCCAGTTGCGGTGCACTGATCAGCAGTGCCTCGGCATCCCCGCGCGTCTTATCCGGTGCGATGGCAACCATGAAGGATCCGCCACGCAGGTTTTCCCGGAAATCGATCAGCGCATCCACTGCGGACTGCAGCGGCGAGGCCTGCGCACCGGTGAACGCGCCGGGGAGGGCGTCCTGCGGTGACAGGTTCGATGGCGGCGTGCGACAGGTGTCCGGCGCCGCGCCGGTACCCGGACCTTCTGCAAGGTCGGTCGGCAAGGTCAGGGAGTAATCCGCCATGGTCTGGAATACAGCCTCGCGGTCCACGTCGCCGTCCCGTCCCATGTTGTAAAACTTGCCTTCGTCCAGGGGCACCGTGGTGACGGCCTTGCTGTCGTCCTGCCAGATGTAGTCCTGGAAAATCCTGCGTCCGTCCTGCTTCCCGAACCTGGCTTCCAGCGCAGCCAGCAGCGCCACGTTCTGGAATTCGTTGGCACCTTCGGCTGCGACCGTGCGGGTAATCAGCACACCGCCCGCCAGGATGTCCTTGCGCGTCAGCGGTTCGGGGTAGGTGCTGAGCACTGCATACTCCACGGGCAGGCGGTTCAGCGGATCCTGCATGACCTGCTGAATCCAGGCATTGGCGCCGGCAACATAGCCATCCACGGAGGCCTTGGCATCGGCGCTCTGTCGCTCGTACATCGCCGCGTACTCCGCATCGGAATACGTCAGGATGCGTTGCTGGATGTCACCCGGCACGGCTGCGCAACCGGTCAACTCGGCGAACGTTCCGGCCCCCATGCGCCGTACGGCATCCATCAGGAAGAGGCGGTCCTGCGCGATGGCATAGCCGACGCCGTACCAGAGGTCGAACTGGTTCTGCTCGTTCTGTTCTGCACCGGCGAACACCACCGGCACCCCTTCCGCCGTGCGGCAGATTTCCACGCCGGGCCGGGGTGTTTCGGGGTCGGCACATTTCGGGGTGAAACCGCCTTCTTTGAACTGAAAGCTCCAGTAGCGCTGGCGTTGGTCATCCAGGTGCGGGCCGAAGTCTTCCGGGTTACCGCTGCTGGTCTGCGGCGACTGGTTATCGAAGCTGTCCTGCAGGATGTTCTGCAGCCGGCCGGGCGCGGCGCGTGATTCATCGACTGGACTGACGTGCCCGGACTGGCCCGGTGGCAGGATGTTTCTGGCCCGCAGGCCGTCGGCAGAAGCCAGCAGGGGCGTTGTCAGAAACAGAAAAACAATCAAGGGATTCGCGATGTGCGGGGCCGGCTCTCGCAGCTTTTTCATTTGCTCTGCCATGGAAATTTTGAACACTACGTCACTGTGCAAGTTTTGCACGGGCTTCCGGGAACGTCCAACCGCTGTTTACCATGCTGCGGCTTCTGCCATCTCCAGCGCCGACACTGCCGGCAGGGGAACCAGTTGTGGTAGCCTCAGCGCCCCAAATACGGAGGTTCCATGAGCGATTCGCCCGGAAAAGTCGGTTTCGTCAGCCTGGGCTGCCCCAAGGCCCTGGTCGATTCCGAACAGATACTGACGCGGCTGCGGCTGGACGGTTACGACATTGCACCCAGCTACGAGGGCGCGGATCTGGTTGTGGTGAACACCTGCGGATTCATTGACGCTGCGAAACAGGAATCCCTGGACGCGATCGGTGAGGCCTTGACGGAAAACGGTAAGGTCATCGTGACCGGGTGTCTGGGCGCCCGGGAGGATGAAATCCGCGCCTCGCACCCCGGCGTGCTGGAGGTGAGTGGTCCGCACGCCAGCGACGCGGTCATGGAGGCCGTGCACAAGTGGCTGCCGGTGCAGCCGCACGACCCCTTTACCGATCTTGTGCCGCCACAGGGCGTGCGCCTGACGCCACACCACTATGCCTATCTGAAAATCTCCGAGGGCTGTAACCATCGCTGCACGTTCTGCATCATTCCGTCGATGCGCGGCGATCTGGTCAGTCGGCCGCTGGATGAGGTCATGCGGGAGGCGGAACATCTGGTCAACGCGGGGGTGCGCGAACTGCTGGTCATTTCACAGGACACCAGCGCCTATGGGGTGGATCTGCGCTACGCAGAATCGGAATGGCGCGGCCGGGCGCGAGCGGCACGCATGACCGCGTTGTGCGAAGCGCTGGGGGAACTGGGTGTGTGGGTTCGGCTCCACTATGTGTACCCGTATCCGCATGTCGATCAGGTCATTCCCCTGATGGCCGAAGGCAGAATCCTGCCGTACCTCGATATTCCGTTTCAGCACGCCAGTCCGTCGATTCTGAAGGCCATGAAACGGCCCGCGCATGCCGAGAACAACCTGGAGCGGATTCACGCCTGGCGCGCTGTGTGCCCGGATCTGACCATTCGCAGCACCTTTATCGTCGGTTTTCCGGGCGAGACGGATGCGGACTTCGAACGTTTACTGGATTTCCTGCGTGAAGCGCAACTCGATCGCGTCGGTTGTTTCACCTACTCGCCGGTGGCGGGGGCGCGCGCCAACGCCTTGCCGGGGGCCGTGCCGGAGGAGGTGAAACAGGCGCGCTACGAAACGTTCATGGCGGTGCAGCAGGAAATCAGTGCCGCCCGCCTGCAGCGCAAGGTGGGGCAGGTGCTGGACGTGCTGGTGGATCACCGGGAAGCAGGGCAGGTGATCGGGCGCAGTCATGCGGATGCGCCGGAGATCGATGGTGTGGTGTATCTGGCGGATGCGGATCACCTGCGGCCCGGCGACATGATATCGGCACGCGTGGATGCCGCAGATGCCTATGACCTGCACGCGACCTGCCTCGGCAGCCCCGTTCAGCTCCAAAACCCGTAGGAGCGGCGCCAGCCGCGATCACAGTCGCAGTATGCGGAATATTTCGCGCTGGTGAAAATCGTTCGCGGCGTGCGCCGCTCCTATGGCAGGCGGGCGGGTTGCGGGGGCGCGACGACCTGTACCGGGTCCTCGTGGACCAGGACTTCGGACCGTGGGATCGCCGCTTCCACGGCCTGCATGACGGCTTCGGCGATGGCGTGCGCTTCGGATAATTTCAGGTTGGCATCCATGTCGATGTGCATCTGGATGAAGCTGTCCGGGCCGGATGCGCGGGTTCGCAGGTCATGGACGCCGCGCACACCGCGGACCTGCATGGCCGTGGCAATGATCCGGTCCCGGGTGTCTGCGTCCAGTTCGTGATCCATCAGCTGGTTCAGCGATTGCAGCCCGACTTTCCAGGCGCTGTGCAGAATCACCAGACCGACGAGCACGCCGATGACGGGGTCGGCCCAGTGCATGCCGAGATAGGCGGCCATGATGATGCCGGCAATGACGCCGATGTTGCCCAGAATGTCGCTCAGGTAATGCATGGCATCTGCAGCAATCGCCACGGATCCGGTTTTTTTTGCGACGCGCAGCTGATAGCTCACCAGCAGCAGGGTGATGCCGAGAGAAACCAGCATCACGACCACCGCGATCTCGCCATGGCGGATCGGTGCCGGATCGAGGAAGCGGGTGACCGCTTCCAGGAGGAGCAGCCCGGCAGAACCGGTAATAAATGCCGCCTGCGCCAGACCCGCCAGTGCCTCGGCCTTGCCATGACCGAACCGGTGTTCGCGGTCTGGCGGTGTCAGTGCCTGTCGCACGGCCAGAAAATTCACCAGCGAGGCGGCGGCATCCATCACCGAATCCAGCAGGCTGGCCAGCACCGCGACGGACCCGCTGACCAGGTACGCACCGGTCTTGATGGTGATCAGCAGAACGGCTGTAGCGACGGCGATGGTCACCGCCCGACGACGCAGGCGGTCGAGCGTGGCCGCTGCGGCAGGCCGTGGTTCCGGCGTAGTTTCCGGCGCGGTTTCAGACATGGGCAGACAGTCAGATTTGCCGGGAGAGCCGACGCCGCAGCGCTTCGATGTCTGCATCCAGCCGTCGTTGTTGCTCCGGGGTCAGTCCGTAGGGCGAGGCGGAGGCAGGTGCCTTGGGTGCCGGCGGAGGCAGCGGTGTGGCCTGGATGCTGCCTGTGTTGCTTGCCGGCAGGGTCTGTGCGCCGGGTTCGGCTTCCGGGCTTCTGCGGGTAGACTGCAGCGCAGGCGGTGCGGCCTCTGGCGCACCGGGTGCGGGATTGCGTGTCCTGGGCATGGGCGCGTCCGGATCAGGCACGGGTGCTTCCCGGGCCGATGGCTCGGAGGGCGCTGACGGCTCTGCAGGCGCTGACGGCTCTGCAGGCGCTGATGGCTCTGGGGGCGCAGGCCCGACGCGTTCGCCAGACTCCGGCTGCGGTTTCGCAGAGGGGTTGGTGGGATGCAGCCAGCCACTGCGGGACTCATTCATGATCTCGTTGATCCGGTCTGCCTCCCCATCCATGATCCGCTCGCTCTCGACCGCCTTGTCCACCTGGCTCTGGTTCTGATGCGGCAGGTCGTTATGGACAATGTAGGGCGTGATGAGCACAACGGTCTCGGTGCGCAGGTTGGTCTTGCTCTCCGCGCCGAACAGACCGCCGATCAGCGGGATGTCAGAGAGGTAGGGCACACCATCACGCGTTTCGGTGATGCCCTGGCGAATCAGTCCGCCGATGAACGTGGTCTGCCCGTCGGGAATCAACAGGGTGGTCGCCACTTCCGTTGTGCTGAGCGAGGGAATGCCGGCCTGAATCACACCCGTGCTGACCTGCGGTGAAATCTTGAGCAGGACGCGGTTGTCCCGATCCACACTGGGAGTGACGCGCAGAATCACCCCGGAGTCGAGGAACTCAATACTCTCGGTGGTGACCTGGTTGATGGTGGTCGTGACACGATAGCCGAGCCGGTCGCCAATGATGACGTTGGACTCCTGGTTCTCAACCGCCAGCAGTGTCGGAGTGGACAAGGTCCGCAGCCGTCCCTTGGTTTCCAGTGCACTGAGCAGGACGCCGAGGTCCGGCGTGAAGAAATTGAAGAACAGGCCGGGGCCGGCGGTGGTCGCGAAGTTCTGCGTCAGTACCTGCCCAGCACCTGCATCGGTGAAGGGAGTCTTCCCGGACGTTACCGCCTTGGCCCAGTCGACACCCGCAGCCTGGGTGTCGTCCAGCGTGATTTCGAGGATGCGCGCCTCGATCAGTACCTGGTGGGGTTCGCGGTCCACCGCGCGAATCACTTCTGCGATGCGCTGGATGAAATCAGGCCGGTCGCGTACCACCAGCATGCCGCGACCGGGCAGCACGGTGACATTGCCAAACTTGGAGAGTTGCTCCTTGACGATGTTGGAGACGGTGCTGACATCTGAATACTGGATGCCAAACGCGCGTACCTCGATATTCCCGCCTTGCGAATACTTGCCGAGATCATCCCGGCGGATGATGAAAAAAGTCTTGTTGCGGTACTCCACGGCATGCCCGGCACCCTCTGCGATGATCTGCACCGCCTCTTCGACGGTGACGTCGAACAGGTTGACGGTCAGCGTCCCCTCGATGCCGTCGGAGAGGATGATGTTGCGCCGCCCGCGCCGCGACAGCAGTTCCACGGCCTCTGCGATCTCCACTTCCCGGAAGGAAATGTCCAGTCGCTCACCGCGTGCCTCCACGCGGGGCGGCTGCTCCAGCGAGGTCTCCGCTGCAACCGGTGCGACGACCAGCATCAGGCAGAGCAGGCTGGCACGAGCGATGCGATCTGGCAGACGATCAGGGTGCTTGTTCATCAGGATTCGTCCCGGATTCTGGGTTGGGTTCAGCGTTGGAATCTTCGGTTTCATCGACAGGTGGTACGGTGACCGGTCCATCCTGCGCGGAATCGCGCTCCACTGCACGTAGCGCGAGATCAAACACGCTGCCATTCTCGCTGCGGAACCGCGCGCGTTCTGGATACACGGCAATCAGTGTATAGCCCGAGTGCGTATCGCCCACGGCCAGAATGCGTCCGTTCAGGCTGACCAGGGCACGATCCGGCGGGCCGGGAATAATGGCATGCAGGGCGAGATTCTCCGGCGCGATCGTGAGCGGCCCGGCCACGGCGCCCGACGGGCTGGCGAATTCCGGCGGCACCGCAAACGGATTGCGTTGCAGCCGCGGTGGTTCATCGGCATGGGCCGTTGCTGCCACGAGGCAAACCACCAACCGGGCGAGCCACTGTTTCACTGGCCTGCCTCCGGCTGGAAGAACACGATGTTGAGCTTCGCGGTGAGCTTGGGTTCAATCTCACTGTGGGAGTGGGGGGTGATGGTGAAGTTTTTCACCACCACGAATCCCAGTTCATTTCCCAGCCGCCAGAGCCATTGATAGATGTCAAAGTAGCTGCCGGAGATTTCCACGTCGAAGGAAATCTCGTCGAATCGTTTCATCGTGGTGTTGATCCCCGGGCGGACACTCAGCAGATCCACATCAGTGTTCCAGGAGACGTACTGGAAACGCCCGATGATGTAGGATTCCAACTCCTGCAGGGGCATCTCGGGCAGGTCGCCCCGCATGTTTTTTCGGATCTGCTCGATCTCATCGCGCAGGTTCTGCATCTGGGTCTGTACGTCGGTTTTGCCGAGCTGCACGCCCTCCAGCACCTCCACTGATTTCTGCTGGGATTGCCAGAGCTTGTATTGGGGCAGCAGTGCGTAGCTGCCGAGCATTACCGCGAGCACGACCAACAGCCCGAGCCCGAGGAGCCGGATGGAGCGTGCGTCGAGCCGATCGATCAGGTCATCGAGCATCAGTACGCGCTCCGCCGGTTCAGTGTGCCCGGCCCGACCACAATCGCCAGCTGAAATTTCACGAAGGCACCCTGGAGCGTAGCCTGCCGGGAAGTCTGCAACACCTTGACGTCCTCAATGGCGGGCTGGGCAAAGAGCCGCGCCACGAACTCAGACAACGCAGAATGGTCCCGTGCTTCGCCATCCACCGTCATGTGGGTGCGGATTTCCCAGTACTCCTGATCGGTCTGGCCCACCGGAATGATGATCAGGAAACCCTGCTCCTGCAGTTGCTGACGCAGCTGGATCTGCGCCTCGTCCAGTGCCTCCATGGCGCGCTTGAACGTCCATTTACGGAACCAGACACGGTCGCTTTCCAGGGCCCGGTCCAGCGTGACAAAGATTTCACGGGCACTGGTGCCACTGCGTAACTGGGTCAGCAGCTCCAGCTGGCGTTTGCTGCGATCGCGGGAACCGCGCAGTGCCTCGAGCTGGATACGCTGCTGATCGGAAATTGCCTGTTCACCCTGCAACTGGCTGATCCGGTCAGACAGCGACTGGTTCATGAACGCGAGAATACCGGTGGCGGTGAGCCCGATCAGCAGGATGATGCCAGCCAGCATGCCGTACTGGCGCAACAGGGTGATCAGCTCCCGCCGGAGGCGGTAGTCGCTGGGAATCAGGTCGACATCATGCATGCGTCAATGCTCCACGCCGATGCCGCGCAGGGCCAGCCCGGTCGCGACCGCCATCTCGGGTCGTGTGGCGACAACCGCATTGCGCATGCGGCGCCGACGCTTCTGCGTAGGCGTGAAGGCCTGCAGGGGGTCCGGGATGGTTTCAATCTGCAGGTTGAGCATGGTGCCCAGCAAGTCGGCGGTCCCGGGCCAACGCGCGATGCTGCCGAGCATGTAGACATGTTTGACCGGCTCCCCGCGGGACTCTGCGGCGGCGTAAACCAGTGCCTTGTGGATGTCATCGATCAGATCCAGGAACAGCGGTTGAATAATTTCGCGCAACGCCCGCGAGATTTCCGCATGTCTTGAACCGGATTCCACATCGATACCGTGTCGCAGCGCCAACTGGTGCACCCGGTCGGGCTCCATATCGAGCGCGCCGGAAACCTGCTCCAGCAGTTGACGTTCGCCAAACCCGATCTCGGTGTCAAACAGCAGACGGCGTCCGGAGATCACCGTGAGATAGCTGCTCGCGTATCCAAAATTCACCACCAGCACGTTTTCGCCCTTGCTGGAGCCCGACAGGGCGCTGACCAGTCGGCGGATGGCCATGGGCCCCACGTCAAGCGCCTGCACCCGGAGGCCGCAATGACCGAGCAGGTCGAGGTATTTGATGACAGTGTCCCGGCGCGCCACCGCGACCATGGCGACACGGTCCCGGTCACCTTCGCGTGCACGCAGCGGCATGTAGTCGATCACGTAATCGCTGATCTCGCCCTGCAGGCGATCAGCCACCGCTTCGAGGATGATCTCCCCTTCATCGTCCAGCTTGCCGCCGGCGGTATAGGTCACGGGCAGAATCCGGGCGCCACCGGAGGGCAGCACGGAAATGACCTCCCGCCCCCTGAAATTTTCACTGGCGAGGGCATGTTTCAGCAGGGCCCTGCATTCTTCCCGTGACTGGAGCAGGGTGTCGCGGGGCAGGGGGTATTCCAGCAGCGCCTGGGCCCGTAACGCGATGCCATCGCCCTTGCGGTTGAGTTGCACCATATGCAACTCATCGAGTGCGAACTCCAGGCCGATGGCGCCGTAGCCACCGCCTCCGAAGGACTTGCCGATGGAAAATCCCCGCATGCCGTTTCCCTGTGCGCCCCGGTTCGGGACCGCCTCCTCCGAAACCGTCGAAAGTCCCTGATCTGTGGGAAGTTTAGCCGCTATCGTGGCAGCCCGCAGGGGGCGCGTCGCGGAATCTGCCTAGCGCGTGCCCGACGGCGTGGCCAGGCGCTACTTCTTGCCGCCACCGCCACCGCCACCGCCACCGCCACCACCGCCGCCGAAGCCGCTGGCGGTCACGGTGCCGAAACTCATGGCCTCGCGAAACCCTACTTCGGGGATCTCATGCTCGCAGGTCTGGAAGTCGAGCGCCAAGGCACGGCCGGTCGCCCATCCCACGCCCGACATGTTGTAGCTGTCGAGCACAGTACCGCTGAAATTGATGCGGTATACCGTCCCGTCCTTGTCGAGTACCCAGAACTGGTCGGTGCCGGGGATATGCTGCACCCCTCGTGGTTCACTGAGCGAGCCGCTGAGATCAATGGTGGCGGCCAACGTTCCATCTTGCCTGATGATGCGGATGCCGGGAATCGCGGTGATCACGTAAAAAGGCGGAACGCCAGTGACCGACTGCTGGGCGGTGACGGCGAGGTGATCGTTGTAGGTGGCGCTCGCGGTCGTCGTGATGGCATCCATGTTGGAGGTATCAAGCATGAAGCCGGAATACGGGATGGAGCCCTGCACGGACACACCATCAAGGAAATAAATTCGATCGTCGTCCCTGCTCATCACAGCCAGATGGTTGGCCCAAGTGCCTCCCCGCA
>JBFKXW010000050.1:0-11538 GCA_041637915.1 Pseudomonadales bacterium
AGCGACCGATCCCCGTCCCGTTGAACACCAATGCCCTGCGCGTTATCCGTGGCCAGATCGGCAAGCACGACACACACGTCTTCCCAGGGGCGACCGGACCTATCAAACAAATCGATTCTCGCATCTGGCCGAAACTGTTCGAGCAAACCGGGACCCCGTACATGAAGTGGCACGGGCTCCGGCACACTTGGCCAACCTGGCATGTGCAGCAGGGAACCAGCCTGCACGACCTGTATGCTCTAGGTGGTTGGCACAGTTTCGAAATGGTGCTCCGGTACGCGCACCACGCACCCGATTACCTGGAAAACGCGTCGAAAAATGTGTCTCTGGACAGCAATCTTATCGTCGCAGAGTTCGGAAAAGGCACAAAAAAGGCACAGTAGAAATCGGAATGGAAACCGGCGGGCGCTTGTAAGTTATTGAAAACTGGCGGAGAGGGAGGGATTCGAACCCTCGGATCTGTTGCCAGATCAACGGTTTTCGAGACCGCCCCGTTCGACCACTCCGGCACCTCTCCGTTCTGCTTCCGCCGCGATGCATCCATCCATGCGGGCCATGGCAGCGCAAAAGCCGGTGCGATTTTGCATGAGTGCACGTGCCCAAAGCAAGAACAGCCGCCTCTCCCAAACCGCTCGCATGATTGCTCAGGATTTTGCTTTCGCCGCTGCCCGCTCCAACTGATTGTGGGTCTCAATCAGTCGATAGTGGTGAGTGAGTTGGCCGCAGACATCCAGGAAAGGCGCAAGTTCGGCAGAGAACTGTTCGGAATAACCGCCCGGGCGGTTGGCAATCCCCACCATTCCCATCATTTCTTTCTCCAAGTGAAATGGCAATCCAAGGAAACAGCGTATGGCAGGATGGCCTGGAGGTAGTCCACCCCCGCGCGAATCGCTCTGCGGATCATTACTGACCACGGCTGCTTCGCTGGTGATGGCCGCACCAAACAATGTTTCCATGTTGAAGAACTCCAGGCCCTGCGGGACATTCTTCTGGTAAAAGTCACGCGACTGTGAGTTCCAGGCAATGTTCGTGATGGCGCGGGTTTTCAGGTACGGCGCCCCATCTGCCGTGTGCAACACATCACCGATAAAACCATATTCGCTCGACGTCAGTTCCAGCAAGGATTCAAGCAGCCCGTTAAAAAGCGGCGCCGGATCATACCGACCGATGCACTGCCGCTGCGCCTTGTTCACTGCGCGCAGCAACAACAATTCGTTGATAAATCGCGTGTCTGCCTGCTCGTAACCCTCCGCACCACTGCGGGTTCGGGCAAAAAAACGTCTCAGTGTAGACAGCAGCACGGCAACTTCCTCATACCTTGCGCCGACACTACAACGGCGAGTTTCAATTCACATTAACCAAAATAATAGTTTTCCGAAAGTTTTTGGCCATCCGCCTAAGGGTCTCGGACCCTGCGTGCAATCCCCTGATCTGCTGCGGTAACAGCCGTGCGCGCTGGTAGCCAGGACTCACTGTGGGGCATCCACCATACATCCGGGGTATGAGCCCGCGTCAAAAGTACAGGTCCTCCGATTTACCACTGCCGAGGAACCCATAGAGGAAAAAGGAGAGATTGGCGTACGCCATGCTGCGCACCCACCAGGAGCTCAGCGTCAGGTCATAGGCATCCGCGGTGACCAGCGAGACCACCCAGAACGGCACCAGGACGAAACTGGTGATCAGCGCCGCGACGCGCAGGCCCTGCCGTGCACCCGCCTTTTGCATCAGCCCGTACCAGAGCAATGCAAACACGCCCAGATAGAGGGGGGCCAGAAAGGCGGGTTTCTGCGTCCAGTCCCGCGGCACGCCGCGCAGCCAGCCGCTCGCTCCCGGATAATAAACACCTTCCAGCGGGGCACCCATCAGGGACCCGATTGCATCCAATAGGAGCCAGCCGAAGAAGACCATGCTGGCAACCAGAAAATTGTTCCAGATCATGTCACTGTCTCCGCAGTTTCCAGGCACCCTGCCGCCGGGATTACGTGCGGCCCTTGTAACCCCGCAATTGTACTGTGGGGCAGGCGGTCAGTTGGCGAGCGCAGCCAGTCGGGCGGGCGGGTTCTCGCCTATGCTCCCTCCCATGAACCTGAATTCCTGCTGGTCGTGACCTGCCGCAGCGGGTTCCCAGACACGAAGAACGAGGAACACATGGATCCGATCAAGATATTGCTGGAACAACTGACCAACATCTGGCGCGGCACCATTGAGGCCACACCACAGATTCTGATCGCTCTGTTCCTGTTGCTCCTGACCTTTGGGCTGGCGCGCCTGTCCCGCCGACTGGTGCGGCGTGCACTGCGGCGGACCCGCATGCGGCAAAGCCTGAAGAACCTGTTTGAGTTGTTTGCATCCATCGGTGCCTGGTTACTGGGCCTGATGCTTGCCGCGCTCGTCGCCTTCCCCAACCTGACGCCAACCAAACTGATGGCGGGGCTGGGCCTTGGCTCGATCGCAATCGGGTTCGCATTCAAAGACGTGTTTGAGAATCTGCTGGCTGGCATTGTCATCCTGTGGCGACGCGAGATGCGCATTGGCGACTACATCCAGTGCGGCGACATTGAGGGCATCGTGGAAAACATTCAGGTGCGCGAGACGCACATCCGCTGCAACGATGATCAACTCGTGATCGTACCCAACAGCCACCTGTTCATGAACCCGCTGTGGATTCTGACCGACAAGGATCAACGGAGAATCTCCCTGATCTGCGGTGTGGCCTACGGGGAAGACATTGATGCTGCACGGGAGGTGATTCGTGATGCGGTGCGCAGTTGCGATACGGTCCGCACGGAGCGCCACCCAATTCAGGTATTTGCCAGCGAATTTGCCGACTCTTCCGTGAATTTCGAAGTGACCTGGTGGACCGGCTCACGCCCGGTGGAAGAACGCAAGTCACGGGATCAGGTTGTCAGCGCAATCAAGTCAGCGCTTGATCAGGCCGGCATCGAGATTCCGTTCCCGCACCGGACGCTGATGTTCCCGCAAACCTTGAGAGTGGAATCGGCGGGTTCGACGAAAACCTGATCAACGTTCCATACTGACCTCCCAATCCGTGAACCGGGCCGGGTCGGTCAGCAGGATCGTGACATGCCGTTACCTGCTCAAAGTGCTTTGCGCTCCGTGCTGCCGCTCCTGGCGAACAGCATCGGAGCCGGGTGACGGTTGCTAACGGTCCAGCAGATTCCGCACGGTACGATCAAGCTGTTCTGCAGGCTGGTCGACCACCGGCAGGCGCGGCGGCTTGTCCATCACGGAAGTAACCATCAGTACAATCCAGAGACCGAACGCCGCCAAACCGATCAGGGCCTGCAACAATCCGCCAATCCCCGGGATGACTGACACCACCAGGCTGGCCAGCGTGAGGACACCGAATATAACCACCGACTGTGCGGCATGGAAGCGCACGTTATTGTTCTGTTTTTCCAGAAAGAGAAACACCAGCCCGGATAACCATCCCAGCAGGTAGGACAGAAAATTTGCGACATTCTCGTCAATGCCCAAAGAGCTTTTACCGTTGCCCACAAGCGTTACCTCCGATACTCCAGTGAGCGCGCATTCTAACGGGGGCGCTCGCCGCGTTGCATTCATGAAACGGGAAGCTGACCCGTAGAGCCCTGAAAGTGACGCGATTGAACAGTCATGGATGCGATCAATCCGCGTGCAGTGCCTCGATCGGGTCCAGCGCAGATGCCCGCAAGGCCGGCACAGTGCCGGCCACCAGTCCCACCAGCACGGACAACAGCAGCGCCAACAGCGCATAAACCGGTTGCAGCAACACCGGCAGGCCCGGCACCGCCAGTGCCAGTACGATCAAACCCGCATACACGAGCAACAGGCCGGCAACCCCGCCGATCACGGCGAGCGCCACCGCCTCTCCAAGGAACAGCAGCGCCAGTTGTACGCGGGTGCATCCAATCGCTCGCATCAGGCCGATCTCGGAAACCCGCTCCTGCAACGAGGTGGTCATGATGGTGAGCACGCCGACACCACCGACCAGGAGTGAAATGGTCCCCAGCGCACCGATGGCGACCTTCATGATCGTCAGCACCCGGTCGAGCGTCGCCAGCATGTCCTCCTGCGTAAACAGCGTGAAATCCTCGCGGCCGTGGCGCTTTCGCAGTCGCTCACGCACCAGGCTGGACATGTGCTCCGACGTGGTCTTGGCACTGAAAACCACGTCGATTTCCATGAGGCCTTCGCGATTGAACAGCTGCAACGCCCGCCGTGCCGGAATGTAGATCATGTCGTCCAGATCAAAGCCCAGGAACTGGCCCTTGCTCTCGAGCACGCCGATCACGCGGAAGCGCATCCCACCGACACGTAGGTGACTGCCCAGTGCACCGCCGGACGGGAACAGCTCGCTGTGTAGCTTGCTGCCCAGCACGGCATAGGCCCGCGGCGCCTGCGGATCATCGGCAGGCAAAAACTTGCCGCGCATGACCCGCATCCGCCACGCCAGCGCCGTTTCGTGACTGGCGCCGATGATGTTGGCATCGCGCGCGCGGGTGGGCGACTCGATCCGCCCGGTGCCCTGCACCACCGGCGCCATCGCCGTCACAAAAGGCAGCCTGCGCAGCGCAAAGGCATCCTCCAGCGTCAGCGGCTTGACCGTGCTCAGCAGCCCGCTCAATCCCATGGTCTCCGTTTTTCCCGGTGTGACCGCCACGATGTGGGTCCCGAACTGGGTGAACGTGCCCAGCATGTAGACCCGCGCCCCCTCACCGATGGACGTCAACAGCGCCACTGCAGCAATGCCGATGGCAATCCCCAGCGAGGTCAGCGCCGTGCGCAATGGACTGGCAACCAGGGATCGGTAGATCCAGTACAGGGAATCGGCAGCCCGCATGCGGCTCATTTCTCAGTGGCCCTTGAGCAGCGCGGTCACCGGCGGCAGCGCGGCAGCCTGCCGGGCGGGGATCCAGGCGAAGAACAGCGCCGTCATGACGGCGGTGCCCACGCCCGCCAGCACCACCCGCACCGGCACCTGGAACGGCACCTCCGGATACAGCGCACGTCCGACCGCCACCAGGATAAAGCCAGCCACCACACCGGCGCAGGCGCCCGCCGCAGCCATGCTGCCCGCCTCGATCAGGAACAGCATGCGCACCTGGCCCGGTGACGCCCCCAGCGCCATCAACAGCCCGATCTCCTCGGTCCGGCTGCGTACCGAGATCAACATGATATTCATGGTCATGATACCGGCGACCAGCAGGCTGATCGCCGCGATGCTGGCAACCAGGACCGTCAGGGAACCCATGATCTGGCTGAAACCCGCCAGAATGGCGTCCGGACTGACGATGGTCACGTCTCGCTCCCCCTGGTGACGGGACTGCATCAACTGCTCGATCTGCCGCTGGGCGGCCTGCCGGTTCCGACCCGGGTGAACTCCCACCAGCACCCGGAACATGCCGTGGCGGTTGAATAACTGCTGCGCGGAGGCGACGGGTACCAGCACGGCATCACTGAGATCCAGACCAAAGGAATCGCCGCGTCCGGACAACACGCCGATGACCCGGAAGCGGCGGTTACCAATGCGCAGCCAGTGTCCGACCGCCGAACGGCCTCCGAACAATTCGCGCTGTACCTTGCCCCCAACGACCGCAAATGGCTGCGCCTGGTCGAAATCGGCGTCCGGCAGGTTGCTGCCCGTGGCCCGCTGCAGCTGGCGGATGCGCAGGAAATCGGCCGTCGTACCCATGACGATGGTTTCCCGGGCCCGGGACTGGTAGCGAATCTCAGCAGCGCCGAGGACGATGGGCGCAACCCGCCTGACTCCGGGCACGAAGTCCCGGATCGCCTCGGCATCCGCAAGCGTGATGTCGCGGGTCGCGGCGCCGGTCAGCGGCGGCATGCCGCCGGTCGTCTCCTGGCGGCCGGGCAGGATCACCAGGGTGTCCGTGCCCAGGAATGAAAACTGCTCCAGCACGTAACCCCGCGCGCCCTCCCCCAACGCGGTGAGCGCGATCACCGAGCAGACCCCGACACCGATCGCCAGCAGCAGCATCAGGGCCCGAAACCGCTGCCTGGACAGCACGGTGATGGTGAAGGTGAGCACGTCCCAGGCCCGCATGACTCTCAGGACTCCCGCGCAGGTCCGGCCTGGTCTTGCACAATCCGGCCATCGAGCATGCGCAACCGGCGATGCGCGCGGCGGGCGGTATCCGGGTCATGCGTGACCACCAGCAGGGTAATGCCATTGGCATTCAGTGATTCCAGCAGCGCGGTGACCTCGGCGCTGGCCTCCGAATCCAGATTCCCGGTCGGTTCGTCGGCGAGCAGCAGCGCCGGCTCGAGCACGATGGCGCGACCGATTGCCACCCGCTGGCGCTGCCCGCCGGAGAGCTGACGGGGCAGATGCGTGGCACGCTCACTGAGCCCGAGGCGTTCCAGGGCCAGGTCAGAGCGGCGCCGTCGCTCGGCAGGCGCCATGCCGCCCAGGACCATGGGCAATTCGATATTTTCCCGGGCGGTCATGCGCGGTATCAGGTGATAGGCCTGGAACACGAACCCGACGTGCTGGCGGCGCAGAGCCGCGCGTCGCTCCTCGCCCAGGCGGCGGGTCGCCTCGCCGGCCAGCAGGTATTCGCCAGCATCGGGCCGATCCAGCAGGCCGAGCACATTGAGCAGGGTGGACTTGCCGGAACCGGACGGCCCGGAAACCGAGACGTATTCGCCCTGCGGCACCGTCAGGCTGATCTCATGCAGACCGAACACCGTCTCATCACCCACCTCGAACCGGCGGGTGACCTCACGCAGTTCAATCATCTGCAGCGCGGCTCACGGACGCTCCGCCGCCGGCCTGACCTGCGCACCGTCCGCAACCCCGGTCTCACCCAGCGCCGCGGCGATGCGGTCACCGGCGGCGAGCCCGGCGGTGATTTCGGTAAAGCTCCAGTTGCCCAGCCCGGTCTCCACGCGCTGCCGCAGCAGACGGCCGGTCGCCGCGTCGTAGCGCAACACGGCATTGCCCTCGATGAGCATCTCGGTCGGCACCCGCACCACCGCCCCGCGTTCGGCAAGTATCAGTTCAATATCAGCACTGTATCCCACCAGCAGGTGGACGTCGGCCGGCAACTCCTCCAGATGCACGTCAACATCGACGGTGCGGGCCTGGGATTCGCGGTCTTTCACGTAGGGCGCAATACGCGTCACCCGGCCGGCAAACGCCCGCCCGGGAAAAGCATCCAGCGTAACCCTGGCAGGCAGGTCCATACGCAGGTCGGAGGCATCCACTTCATCGACCGGCGCCTCGACGTAGAGACACTGCGCCGCGATGAGATCCACCGCTGGCGGAGTGGCCACACCCGGTGGTGACGGGGTCACATACTCACCCACCTCGCCGTTCACCTCCGCCACCACCCCGTCAAACGGGGCCCGCAGCTGGGTCTTGTCCAGCAGGGCGCGATTCACCTCACGCGCGGCCGCGGTGACCTTTATCTCGGAGCGTGCCGCCGCGCAGCGCGCACGGCTGTTCAGCATGCGGCTCTCGGCAGCATCGGATGCCTCCTCAGAAACCAGCTGGCGCTTGTACATGGAGGCAATGCGCTGGGCGTCGCGCCGGTCGTGCTCGGCCAGCTGGCATTCACGCCCGGCGTTCAGCTTCGCGGTCGCCAGCGCTGCCTCGCTGCGGGTCAATTCGGCCTTGCGGTCCTCATTCCACAATTCCAGCAGAACCTGGCCGGCTTTCACCTGGTCACCGACCCGTGCGGACAGTTGCACCACCTGGCCACCAATCGGCAGGGACAGGCGCGAGCGGCGGCAGGCCTTGATGGTGCCGGTGCGGGTATTGGCAACCGTGTCTGCCACCGCGCCGCGCTGCACGGTATGGAGCTCGACTTCCGGGACCTCCCGCGGACGCAGGTACAGTCCGCCGACGACCATCAGCACCAGCACGATAACGATCAGGGTTCTGCGCAAGTCCTGTTTCCCGGAAGCGGCCGTCCACTGCACTTACTATAGCGCCGGTGCAAAGCCCGGCGTGGCCGGGGAATTCAGTCGAATGCCACGCCCAACCGGCGGCCGGCAATCTCGTAGGACTCAATCACATCCCCCAGATCCCGACGGAAGCGATCCTTGTCGAGCTTTTCGCGGGTATCCGTGTCCCAGATCCGACACCCGTCCGGCGTAAATTCATCACCGAGCAGGATGTCGCCACCAAACCGCCCGAACTCCAGCTTGTAGTCCACCAGTAACATGCCGGCATCCGCGAACAACCGCTTCAGGATATCGTTCACCGCGAAAGTAAGATCCTTCATTCGCTGCACGCTGGCCTCGTCTGCCCACCCGAAAGTGCGGATGTGGGATTCATTGATCATGGGGTCGCCCAGCGCGTCGTTCTTCAGGAAGAACTCGAAGGTGGGGGGATGCAGATCCATGCCTTCCTCGACACCCAGGCGTCGACTGATGCTACCTGCCGCAACGTTCCGCACCACGCACTCCAGGGGAAACATCTCAAGCCGTTTGACCAGCGCTTCCCGGTCCGATAGCAGCTTTTCAAAGTGATTGGCAATGCCGGCCGCAGCGAGCCGGCCCATGATGAAGGCATTGAACTTGTTGTTGACCATGCCCTTGCGCGCCAGCTTCTCGACTTTCTTGCCGTCGAACGCAGAGGTGTCGTCCCTGAAAACCAGGATCAGACGGTCCGGATCGGAAGTTTCGAAAACTGACTTCGCCTTGCCGACATAGAGCACCTTGCCCTTGTCCATGGGAATTCTCCGTTGGGTCGTGGGATCAGTGAATGGTGGTCCAGCCAAAGCCTTCGTTCTGCGTCGCAGCCCGCAGAATGGAATCCTCCGTGCGCAGGACCGCGCGCAGCGCATCCAGCGCAATGTCCGGCAGGTTGTTCTTTTCGCTGATATGCATGGCGATCAGATGCTGCAGGCGCTCCTGCTCCACGCCCGCCAGCAGATCCGCCGCCTGGCCGTTGTTCAGATGACCATACCTGCCCGCCACGCGTTTCTTCAGGCGGTTCGAATACGGGCCCTCTGCCAGCATGACCGGATCATGATTGGTTTCGAGCAGCAGCGCATCACACCGTGCATAGTGCTGCCGCACCACCGGCGTAACCATACCGAGATCAGTCAGCAAACCCAGCGTCCTGCCGCCGGACTCGATCACATATTGCACCGGCTCACGTGCATCGTGCGGCACCGGCACCGGAGTCACCCGAAAGCACCCGATCTCAAACGGTTGCTCCGACTGCACCGGGGTCACTTCGAGTTTTTTCCCCAGTACATCGGATGCCGCGGTGCCGCGCGTCGCGAACACCGGCACACCCAGTTCCTTCTGCAGGCGGCGTACGCCACTGGCATGATCGCGGTGCTCATGGGTCACGAGCACGGCGGTCAGATTCTCCGGATCAAACTGCAGGCGCTCCAACCGTCGGCCCACTTCGGCCATGGTGAACCCGCAATCCACCAGCAGGGCGGTGTCACCGGCTGCCAGCAACAACCCGTTGCCGCCGCTGCCGCTTCCAATCGACGCAAACTGCACTGCGCTACACCCCGGTTCGCCGGACCGGCCGGTCAGCTGATATTTTCACGAATGAAGTTCAGCAGGGTTTCACTGACCTCGGCAGGGGCCAGCGCGCCGTCAGCATCGCGCACACGCACCATGACCATCCCACCGGTGTCCTGCTCCAGATGCAGCCTGAGTGCATCAGCCAGTGAGGGGTCCATCTGCTCTCCGTCATCCCCCAGCATGCGGTCCAGGAAGCCTGGCTCTGCCGATTCGTCCGCCTTGCTATCCAGCGAGACGTAATAGATGGCGCGGGAACGGTCCAGATCGCGTACATCCACCTTGGCTTCGGTCAGTGCCTGGCCCACCGCGGCCCAGGCCCGGTCAAACTCCAGCTCAAGCCGCAGAGCGGGAATCCCGTCATCACCGCGTATAAAGGTTGCCTTCGGTCGACCGACCAGACTCTGCGCGAGCAGGGACACCGTCCGTGCGCGACTGGTTCCGCGCGCCAGGTGTACCTGCATTTCCAGCAGCATGCCGGCTTCCAGCCCGGCGTTGTCAGACTTTTCCGGCCAGCGCAATGCACCGGCGGAGTTGATCACGTCATCCTGATTCGACACGCTCTTGTGCAGCAGGTGCACCTCGGTGGTACCCGGCCGCACGCCGTGCTCCAGACGCACCCGGAACCGATCCTGGGTACCCTGCCCGGAGCCACGCGAAAACTGCGAGAACAGTTGCCGGAACAGGTCGGTGCTCTGTGCGCCCCGACCGGTCAGCCAGACGGTTTCCTGCACACCCTGCGTCGCATCCTGATAATCAATGCCGATCCCGTTGATCGCCCAGAATTCCGTCAGCGCCGGCCAGACCTCGTCCGGGGCGGACTCCACCAGCAGCCAGCTGCGGTCGCCCAGCCGCTGAATGCTCACCCGTTCGCGCTTCTTTGCAGCGGTCAGCGGCTCTGGCCGCGGCACCTCGAATTCAGCCGGCCGCGTGGTGCGCTCAACCGGCGGAATCACCAGCAGATCATCGATCGCCGGCGCCTGCAGGCCTTCGGGCACTTTCATCCGCTCGGTGCGCTGTGCCTGCAGGTACTCGTCTTCCCGGTCCCGGAACCAGCCTTCCTTGCCAAACAGCACGGAACAGCCGGAAATTCCGGGCAGCGCCAGCACCAGCAACAGTGCCGTAAACAGTTTTCTTCCTTGCATGAGAATCCTCTCTCCCGGAGGTTAATCCTTGATCACGCCGGCACGGTGCAGCGCCGCGCGCAGGGTGTCATGGTGTTGTGAAGCCAGTTCCGTCAACGGCAGGCGGATACCCGGTTCAATCAGCCCCATTTCCTGCAATGCCCACTTCACCGGAATGGGGTTCGCTTCCAGGAACAGCAGCTTGTGTAGTTCGGCCATGGTGGCATCCACGGTGCGCGCCCGATCTGCCTCACCGGACAACGCCGCCAGACAGGCCGCGCGCATCGATTCCGGACAGATGTTGGCAGTCACAGAAATGTTGCCGAGGGCACCGCGCAGCATGAACTCGATGGCGGTTGCATCATCGCCGGAGTACACCGCCAGGCGATCTCCCACCATGCGGATCAGTTCCTCGCCGCGCCGGAGATCACCGGTGGCGTCCTTGATACCGACAATATTGGGCTCGTCCGCCAGCCGCGCCACGGTTTCATTGCTCATGTCGCAGGCAGTCCGGCCCGGCACATTGTAGAGAATCTGCGGCACGTCCACGCTGTCCGCAATCACACGGTAATGCGCGTAGAGGCCCTGCTGGGTGGGCTTGTTGTAATACGGCGTGACCAGCAGACAGGCATCCACCCCAACCTCACCGGCTTCCCGCGTCAGGTCGAGCGCCTCGCGCGTGGAGTTGGAGCCGGTCCCGCCAATCACCTTCAGCCGCCCGGCGGATCGCTCCACCACGCGTGCGATCACGGAAATGTGCTCGCCATCATCCAGAGTTGCCGATTCACCCGTGGTACCCACCGCCACGATGGCATCCGTACCGGCGGCTGCATGAAAATCCACCAGACGATCCAGCGCACCCCAGTCAATATTCCCGTCGGGGAACATGGGGGTCACCATG
>JBFKXW010000051.1:0-11189 GCA_041637915.1 Pseudomonadales bacterium
CGGATTGCTCTTTCAAAGCAACTTTTTGCATTCACAAAGTGAGCAAGCGTTTGCAGATAGAGCCCAACCCGTGTAAGAAGACTTGCGGTCGTTCGCGGTGCGGGAAAACGGGCGGTACATGGGTCTGTTGTCCGGACTGGATGTCGGCGCCAATCAGGTGCAGGTACAACTGGCGGCAGCGCCGGCCACCGGCGGTGGTCCGGACGGGGCTCCCTCGACCGGCGGAAAGTCTGCCAGGACCACGATTGTGAATCACCCCAACGGTGGCCCGATCTTTTCCGGCCCGCAGCTGCGACCCTGGGTCTGCCAGGATTCCGCGGAAGACGCACAGTGCAACCAGCCGCCGGAATACACCCTGCTGTACAAGTCCACCGACCCGCGCAAACCGGGTCTGCAGCCCTACGACGAAACCCAGCCGCCTGCTGATCTGGCGACCACGACCACCGATCAGGGTGTGACCGTACCGTTCATCGTGCGCCTGGAGCGCGGCTACCAGGCGCGCGATGAGTACAAGATTCTGATGCTCTGGCAGCCGGGGCAGGACTGGACACCGTGGGCACCGCAGGAGCAATGGAATCAGAAGCTGCTGGTGACCCACGGGGGAAACTGCGGCACCGATTATCGGGTGGGCAGTGCGCCGCTGAATGATGCCTCCGGCACCATTCCGGAGAACCCCGGACTGGAACAGAGCTACATCGTTGCGCTCGGTCGTGGTTTCGGCGTGATGTCCACCGCGCTGGATAACCTCGGCCACAACTGTGCGCTGGTGACTGCAGCGGAATCGCTGGTGATGGCCAAGGAGCGGCTGGTCGAACAGTACGGCGAACTGCGCTACACGCTGGGAACCGGCTGCTCCGGCGGTTCCATCACACAGCAGCATGTGGCCAATGCCTACCCGGGGATCTACCAGGGCCTGATCACCTACTGCGCGTATCCGGACGTCGTATCCACCGGCATGCAGTTCGCGGACCTCAATCTGATGCGCGAGTATTTCGAGAACCCCTCGCGCTGGTCGCCGGATGCAGTCTGGTCACCGCATCAGTTTGGCTTCGTGGAAGGGCACGCCACGCACCTCAACGCGATGACCTCGGACGAGCTGTTCTTCGGGCGCGTCAGCAATCCGAGCTCGCCCTGCAAGGGAACGACCGATGCGGAGCGCTATGACCGCGACCGCAACCCGTCCGGTGTCCGCTGCAGTGTCATGGACTACAACATCAACATCCTCGGGCCGCGCCCGCCGGAGCGCTGGTCGGAAATGGAAAAAATTGCCGGGCGTGGTTTTGCCGGGCTGCCGATGGACAACACCGGGGTGCAATACGGACTGATTGCCCTGCGCGAGGGCAGGATCACCACGGCACAGTTCGTCGATCTCAACGTGAAAATCGGTGGCTATGATGTGGATTTCCGGCGCACCGAGGCGCGTCTGACGGGCGACGTCGGCGCCATCGCAAATGCGTATCGCACCGGGGGTGTGAACGTCACCAACAATCTCGATCAGGTCGCGATCATCAATTTCACCGGGCCGGACCCCGGTGCCGCCCATGATTCCGTGCATGCCTGGTGGACCCGCTGGCGCCTCGATCGCGAACAGGGTCATCATGACAACCATGTCATGTGGGGCGGGGCGGCACCCTTGCTGGGCGATCCGAACTACATGCAGCAGGGGCTGATTGCGATGGATCGCTGGATGACCGCGGTGGAAGCGGACCAAAGCGATACGCCGCTGGCGGAAAAGATCATCCGCGCCCGTCCCGAGGATGTTCATGATCAGTGCAGCAACGGCGCAGGCGTTGTTTTGCTGGACAGCACCTGTCCGGACGAGGTCGGTACGGTCTATGAAACGCCGCGGGGCGTGGCCGGCGATGTCATCACGGCGGAAACACTCAAGTGCGAGCTGCGTCCGTTCGATCGCAGTGACGACTACGGCCCGATCCCCTTCACGGAAGCGCAGTGGGCCCGGCTCGAGGGCGTCTTCGCCGAAGGTGTGTGCGACTACACCCGGCCGCCGGTCGGCTTTCAGCGCACGCTGCCGTGGCTGACCTATCAGGATGCCGGCGGCAATATCGTCTATGGTGGCAATCCAATGCCGGATGCCCCTTTGCATTCTGGTATTGGCTTGTACAGCGCGGCATTCGTGTACGAATGAGGTCGGATGAGCCGGGCGACAGAGCGGGCCCCGGGGTCACTGCAAACTTGAATCGATAGGGAGTGCTCCATGAAGAATGCTTTGATACGGGCCGGTGTGGCTGCCGCCCTGCTGCAAGCCTCGTTTCTGCAGGCGGACCCACGTCCCGATCTGGTGGTGCAGTCAGCCGCTGCACCCGAGGGCGGGTCGTCGGATCCGGGCGTCTTGTCCTTCCCGGTCTCGCTGTCGGCGCCTACCGATCGTGATGTCACCGTCAACTGGCGGGTCATTGGTGACTCCGCGACAGAGGGGAGAGATTTTCAGCGCAGTGACGGCATGCTGGTGATTCCGGCCGGTGCGCGCGAGGCAACCATCGATGTGGCGCTCATCGGGGATGCCGTCGATGAACCGGCGGAGACGCTGCGCCTGCTGCTGCGCGGTGCCCGGCACGCGAGCCTGGTGAACAGCGCTGTGACCGGCACCATCGCCAATGATGACGCGGTGTGTGAGGCCATCCTGCCGGGTGCTGACAACCCCTGGCTGGACCGGCGACAGATCAATTTCGCGCACCGCGGCGGCGTGCGCGATTTTCCGGAAAACACCCTGTACGCCTACCGCAAGGCTGTCGAGATTGGGGCGGAAGTGCTGGAGATGGATGTCTACCAGACCGCGGACGGGGAGATCGTTGTGATCCACGATGCCACCGTCGACCGCACCACCAATGGCAGCGGGAATGTCAGCGACTACACGCTGGCAGAGTTGCGCGCACTGGATGCGGCCTTCTGGTTCGTGGAGGGCGTGGGCACGCCCACAGATGCCGCCGAGGAGGACTACATCTTTCGCCGGGTTGCCACGGGCGGGCGCGAGCCGCCGTCCGGTTATGCGGCGCGGGACTTCCGCATCCCCACCCTGGAGGAAGCGCTGTCCGCCTTCCCGGATCATTGGATCAACATCGAGTTGAAGCCGGATCCGGACAGTACCGGCAGTTATGAGCAGCAGGTGGCGGATCTGTTGCTGGCCTATGGGCGTCATACCGATGTGATGGTGGCGTCTTTCCTGGATACCGCCGCCTCCCTGTTCAAGGCCGCAGCGCCCTGTGTTTCGACTTCCGTGCCCACCGGCCAGGCGGCATTCTATGTCGGTTCCAGCAAGGGGCCGGCCATGATGGTGCCGCCGGCGGGCCACCAGGCTTTTCAGGTGCCACCCGCGCTGGGTGTGGAGGTGGTCAACGCGGACTTCGTCGCCGATGCGCATGCCGCAGGCATGGCAGTGCATGTCTGGACGATCAACACCTGCGAGGACATGGTGGCGCTGCTCGACCTGGATGTGGATGGCATCATGACCGACGAGCCGGTGCTGCTGGAGCAAGTGTTGGCACAAGAGGCAGGAAGCCGTTCTTGCGAGGGACTGAAATAGTCCGCACACGGCATTAAATTGAGAGCGATCCGCACTGCGCCCGTGTCGCCCAGCGCGGCGCATCCTCATGCGTCTCGAAAGTAGAATAAAAACCCATATGTCGGGTATCCTGCGCAAGAGAAGTCCCGCTCATCGGGGGTAATCGCTGGAGTCTGACCATGGGTCACAAGAACCCAAAGCAAGCTGAAGAGCCGTTCGAGAAATTGCGCGAACGCCGCGAACTGCTGATCTCCGTGCTCGGCATCGTACGCTTCATGGAGGGTCTGCAGGACAGTCTGGAGGCGGTTCAACTGCTGGGTGAACACAGCAAGGGCGTGCCGCGGTTCGCACGGCTTTTTTTCGGCGGGCTGGAAAACCGCCTTGCCGAAGCGGACAGCGTCAAATTGCGTGGTTATCTCACCGCGTTGGAGCGCCTGGTCAAACAGGACCTGACCCGTATCCTGCGAGTCGCTGAGGCTGATCGAAGGGCAGCCGGGCGGGCTGGCGATCCGGCCCCGGAGGAACCTCCACCCGAAGAGTGCAAGCTGGTCGATGATTTCCGGCGCCGCGCGCTGACCGTGGTTTCTTTGCGCATCCTGTTGAGGAAACGGGGGGAATCGGTCGGCGCGGTGACACTGCCTGTGCCGCAAAAGCTGCTGGACGAGACGCTCGCCCAGCTGGATCAGGAACGCTGTGCACATACGGAACGTGCGCTGGGTGAGGCCCTGATGCTGATCAAAGACATTGATGTGCAGCTTCAGAACAAGAAACTGGCGGAATCGATGCGCAAGTACCTTGAGGAGATGCGGGTGGGCCTGCAGCAGAATGTCGATCACTTGAAAGCCGGCAAGCCGGTGAGTGAACTGCCGGTACCGATGGAGTCTTCCGAAGCCGGAGATATCGACTGGCTGGCTGGCCAGAAAAAGCCGCTGGAAGAGGAGCCGCAGGAACAGTCCCAGCCAGAAGAGCCCGAAACGACCGAGGAAATCCGCAAGCAGGACGCCGAGGAGGAATCCGATCGGGTGCGGGTACCTCAGGAAGAAGTCCCGGTAAAAAAACGTAGTGTGCTCGCACGTGCCTGGACCTACATGACGACCGGGCCAAAAGTGGGTTGGAAAGATACGGAAGGCGGGAAATAGCCTCGCTGAGGCGGCGTGACATCAATTGACCCGCGGCAGAAAAACGGCCGCGCAGCGTGGGTGCTACGCGGCCGGGATTTTCATGCTTGCGGCCGGTTGATTGCTCTGTTTACCGCAGTAGTGCGTCGACGGACCGGCCCGGCTGCGGATTGCCTTCGGCATCCACCGCAAAGAGCGGCAGCCCCACCGTGCCGGTGACCTGCACGGCGGGCAGGGTGACATCGCGGGAGACCGAGCTGAAAAACTGCGGATGCTCGGCAAAGAAGACCACTGCCAGTTCGTCTCCGGGCTGTAGCCGTTCCGCGATTCCGGTCATGTCGACTTCGTGCGTACCCAATCCGCGGACCGGGGTCAGCTGATCATCGATCAGGGCAAAGTTCGGGGTGCCACTGCGCTTGCCAATGCCGATAAAAATGATGCTGTCGCAACCGGTACGCAGCGGGACCGATTGCATGGCACACTCGCCTGCCCCCGCGCCGTCACGCACTGCCTCATTGCCACCATGGCCGGACGTCACGGTGATAGAAAGCTTCGGCAGGCCGGCGAGGATGGCGCCACCGTTCCCGATGGTGCCCAGCACAGCCGGTACCGGGGCGTTGCCTGTCAGGTTGGCCAGTCCGACCACGCCATTCGGCACCAGAACGCCCTCTGGTGCAGGGTTCGGGCCCTGCAGTTCGCGGACGGTGTACGCCTGGCTGGCGCGGGGTGCGATCACATCCTCGCCATCCAGAAACACGAAGTCACCCTCGGTCCCCAGTGCGAAGCAGGTGTCAGCCGTTTCCACGGCCGGACCACGTTTCAGCTTGTCATTGAACCAGGCGAGGGCATCGATCGGGCAGGAACCGGTATCGTTGGACACGGCATCCGGAGCCTGCGCCGTCGGAAGCACGTGGCCGCCGTTGTGTGTATAAAGCGACACGTTGGCGCCGGTCGCCTGCAGGCACTGGTAGTTCCACCAGGCTTCGTTGTAGTCGAACAGCGTGTCGATCATGCCCTGTGTAATCAGCACGTCGAGCCGCTTGAAGTGATTCTTGGGGTTGCCTGGATCGAGAGGCAGCAGGTGCTCGCCCAGACCCGGCCGGCCATCGGCGGCGCGCTCGGGCACGTTGTAACTATCCATCGGGTCGAACATCGGGATGTTGTCCCCGCCATATGGCAGGTAGTTCATGGCCGGCAGTCCGTTGGCTGCGCACCAGTACCCCAGTCCGCGATAGTGGAACCAGTCCAGCGACCGGCGCGGCCACTCGTTCAGGGAGGCGCCACGGGACAGCGTCTCTTCGATGAACGGGTCCAGGCCATTGATGTCCTGTGGGCCTTCCGGCATCGTCCGTGGCGAGCCGTAGCCTGAGGCGGTGCCGGCAGCGGAGAGCACCAGGTCCCACAGCGTCTTCACGGCGTCGCCGGGATTCAGGGAGTTGCGCAGATCGTGCCAGGTGATGTCCGGAATCATCGCGTCGATGCGCTTCTTCGGATCCACCGTCAGCAGCATCGTCTGGTAGCCGCCACCGTAGCTGCTGCCCATCGCGCCGATCAGCGGATTGGGGCCGTCCGCGGTGCTGATTCCGTCCGCGGGCCGGGGAATCGGCTCGCGGCTGTTGGCGCTGTTGTTGTGCCACGCGAGGTAGTCGAGGTTTCTCTCTGCCCAGTCGAGGATCTGCACGTAGTACTGACCCTCAAACTCTGGATCCATCACACGCACAGTGCCAGTGGTGTCCCCAAAGCCACGCGGGTCCCACGAGATGACCGTGTAGCCAGCGTCACGAAACGCTGAGAAGCCTTCCGTGGAACGCGTGCCCGAGAACCCGGGACCATGCAGCAACAGCGGGTGTGCGCCGCGTGTATCGCAGTCGATGTCGGTCGGTTCCAACACCTGAAAACTGATCTGACGCCCTTCGTCATTTTGTGCGGGCAGGAGGACCTGGTAGGAGTCCCCTCCATTCAGTTTCGAGCCGCTGGCACAACTGGCGTTGGTGACGTCGTTGATCGGCGTCAGGTGGGCTGCCGAGACGGGCGCTGCGCTCAGTGTAAGCGCCGCGAGGCTCAGGACGGATCGGATGCTGCGCATGCGGACTCCCCTGGGTTGCTTGAACAATGATTAATCAGTATGCGTGATCGCGTCGATGCGACAAGCGTAGAAATTGTGGAATTTGCCCCGCTGCCTGAACAATGGCTTGGGTTCACGGGCCTCCGCGGGCGTTTGCGATGGCTGCGGCGGTCTCTGCAGACGGTGGCCCGGGCTGTTCCTCGCTGGATAGCTGATGGTTGCGCGCGATCAGCATGTAGAGCGAGGGCACCACGAACAGCGTGAACAGGGTGCCCACCGCCATGCCGCCGACCAGAACAAGCCCAATGGAATTGCGTGCTGCAGCGCCGGGGCCATCCACCAGCGTGAGGGGAAAGTGACCCGCCACGGTGGCGACCGATGTCATCAGCACCGGGCGCAGCCGGGTCATGGAGGCTTCCTCGATCGCCCGCAGCTTCGCCATGCCCTGTTCCTGCAGCTTGTTGGCAAATTCCACGATCAGGATGCCGTTCTTTGCAATCAGACCCACCAGGGTGACCAGCCCCACCTGCGCATAGATGTTCATCGTTGTGGTCCAGCCATCGGTGAAGAACGCCGTGTTGTCATCGGGAATCTTGAGCACGGTGAACAGCAGGGCGCCGAACATGGCCAGTGGCACCGAACCCAGGAGGATCACAAACGGGTCACGGAAGGAATTGAACTGGACAGCCAGCACCAGAAAAATCATCAGCACCGCCAGCCCGAGGGCGGGCAGGAACTTGCCGCCCTCTGTTCGCAGCTGGCGACTTTCTCCGGTGTAGTTCACAGCATAGCTGGCGGGCAGAATCTCCTCGGCAGCCCGCTCCATGACTTTCAGCGCCTCGTCGAGTTGCCCGGTCATGCCGGACAACTTGATCGCGTTCATCTGTTGAAAACGGTTCAGCGTACGGGGCACCGTGGAGTCCTCGATGTGGGCGATCGCGCCCAGCGGAATCACTTCCCCGCCTGGTCCGGAGATATGGATATCGGTGAGTTGCTCCGGTGTCAGTCGCGCCGAGCGGGCAACCTGAGGAATGACCTTGTAGGCGCGGCCCTCAATGTTGAAGCGATTGACGTAGTTGCCGCCCAGCGCGGCGCTGATATCTGCACCGATCTGCGCGTTGCTCAGACCCAGTGCTGCGGCCTTCTCGCGGTCAATCACGATGCGGGTTTGCGGCTGGTCAAATTTCAGGTCGATCTGGGGCGGAAACCAGTACAGGCCGCTCTGCATGGCGCGGTCCTGCAGTTGCTGCGCGTAGTGCAGCATTTTCAGGGAGTCGTCCGTGGAGGTGATGAGAAACTCCACCGGGAAGTTGCTGCCGCCGGGCAGGGCGGACGGCTGGCTTGCAAAAATCTGCAGCCCCGGAATCTGCGAGAGTTGCTGCTGAATGCCGGGCACGATCTGTGCAACCGAACGATCGCGCTGGTCCCAGGGCTTCACCACCATGCCACTGAATCCACCGATGCCGAGTGCCACTGAGAATGGCTCGTCCGGCGCAAACAGGATCTGAAAAGTCAGGTCGCGTTCCGGCGCATCAAGAAAAACCTTTTCAGCATGCTTGCCAAAGTGTTCTTTCTGGTCCGCGGAGGCATTTGCCGCGCTGTTGATGATGCCGAACATGAAACCCTGATCTTCGATGGGTGCGAGTTCCTTTGGCGACATGATGTACATCGGCACCACCAGCAAACTCAGCAGTGCCCAGACGGTGTACACAGCCGGTCGTGCCTGCAGGGTGCGGGCGACTGCGCGCCCATAGTTGACCCGCAAGCGATCGAAGAGGTGATTGATGGTGCCGGTCAGCCCTCGTTCTTCATCTTCTGCACTCCGGAGCAGTTTCGCGCTCATCATCGGAGACAGCGTCAGGGCGACCACTCCCGAGATCGTAACCGCGCCGGCCAGTGTCAGCGCAAACTCCCGGAACAGCGCGCCGGTCAGACCGCCCTGCAGGCCGATCGGGGTGTACACGGCAGCCAGCGTCATGGTCATGGCAATCACCGGCCCGACCAGTTCGCGGGCCCCGATCATGGCCGCCTCGCGGGGGGTGCGGCCCTCCCGCAGGTGGCGCTCGACATTCTCGACCACCACGATCGCATCATCGACGACCAGGCCCACCGAAAGCACGATAGCCAGCAGTGTGAGCAGGTTGAGCGTGAAGCCGAATACCTGCATTAGAAAAATGGACCCGATCAGGGAAACCGGAATGGCGACTATGGGAACCAATACGGACCGCGCGGAACCCAGGAACAGGAAGATCACGATGACCACGATGACCAGTGTTTCGATCAGCGTGCCGACCACCTCCCGGATGGCACTGTCGATATACTCGGAGGTGTCATAACCAATGTTGGCGGACAGGCCGGGCGGCAGGTCGGCGCGCAGGGATTCAAGGTCTTGCCGCACGCGTTTCACCACCTCGATGGTATTGGCATTCGGCAGCGGGAAGATGCCCATGAACACGGCGGTATTGCCGTTGAAGCTGACCCGCGTGTCGTAGTCTTCGGCCCCCAGTTCCACCTCTGCGATATCTTCCAGGCGCACGGTGGCGTCATTCTGGTGCCGGATCACCATGCGCCGGAACTCTTCCTCGGAGTGCAGATCCGTGTTGGCCGTGAGGTTGACCCGTACCATGCTGCCTTTGGTATTACCCACAGCAGACAGGTAGTTGTTGGCAGCCAGTGCGGCGCGCACTTCTGCCGGTGTGACGTTCAGGGCCGCCATGCGTGCCGGTTGCAGCCAGATGCGCATGGCGAAGGTGCGCGCTCCGAAAATATCGGCCCGTTGCACGCCTTCCAGTGCGGAAAAGCGCGGTTGCACCACCCGGACCAGAAAATCGGTGATTTCGCTTTGCAACATGGTGTCGGAGGAAAAGCTGAGGTAGGCCGCAGCAAACTCGCGCGCGGCAGACTCCACCGAGATCGATGGCAGTTCGGCCTCCGGGGGCAGATCACTTCGTACCTGATTCACCTTGGCTGTGATGTCTGCCAGCGCCTCGGTCGCATCGTAGTTGAGCTTCAGCCGGGCCGTGACCACAGAGATACCGAGCAGGCTTTTCGATTCGACGTAATCAATGCCGTCCGCCGAGGACACAGCCCGCTCGATCACTGTGGTGATGAAGCCCCGGACCACTTCCGCGCTGGCGCCGATGTAGGGTGTGGTGATCACCACCTGCGCGTTTTCACTGCGCGGATACTGCCGCACACTCAGTGAATTCCAGGCCTGCAGACCGGCGATGATGATGACGATATTCACGACCAGCGCCAGTACCGGCCTGCGTACGAACAGGTCGGTAAAGGCGGGACGGGTTTGTGTGTCCATGACGAAACGTGTGCTGATCAGCTGTTCGCTGGCTGCGGTGCCAGCTGGAAGTCAGGTGCCAGGTCGTTATCGATCACGACGCGCATGCCCGCCCTTAACTTGAAGGGTCCGGTCGAGACGATTCGTTCACCTGCGCTCAGCCCCTCCACGATGTCGACAAAGTCTCCACGGCGAATGCCGGTGCGCACCCGCTTCTCCTCCAGCGTCAGAAAGGCCGAGCCATCCTCGTCCTGCTTCTCAAGGATCACGAGCAGTGTGTCGCCGCTGGGGCCATGCATGAGTGCTGTCGAAGGCACCGGCAGCACCTGCCGGCTGCTGGCCAGCGTGAGCTCCACATTCACAAACATACCCGGGCGCAGCTTTCTTTCCGGGTTGGGCAGCGTGGCCTGCGCGCGCAGGTTGCGGGTTTGCGGGTCCACCTGTGGATTCAGTGCCGAGATGCTGCCGCTGAATGACTCGTCGGGCCAGGCATCTGCGGTTACGGTCAGTTTCAGTCCGTGTGCGAGCGCCCCGATGTGCCGTTGCGGCAGGGAGAATTCCACGAACACCGGATCCAGAGTCTGCAGCGACACGACGGCCGCTCCCTTGTTCAGATACTCTCCGATGCTGACCAGGCGAATCCCCAGTTCTCCATCGAAAGGTGCCCGTACGGACTTCTGATCAATCAGGGCCTGGACGTAGTCCACCTGCGCCCGGGCCCGCAGCAGGTTGCTCTCTGCGCTGTCGAGGTCGCCCTGTGAAAGATTCTTCGTGCGCGCCAGGTCGCGCGCGCGTCGTGCCGTCAGGGTGGCAAGTTCCGCGGCCGCCTGTGCTTCCCGCAACTGTGCCTGGTCGCTGTCCTGGTCGAGTGTGAGGAGCCGTGCGCCTTTGGATACCGTGCTGCCCGCTGTGAAGCTGATCTCCCTGACGATGCCTTCGGATTCGGTGCGTACCATGGTGCCGTGCACGGCACGCACGGAGCCGGACGCCAGCAGCCGCTCCTGCCATTCCGCCCCACGTGTGGTCCAGCTGTTGACCGGTGTGGGCGGGGCAGTCACCTTCGCGGCCGCCTCGCCCATGGCGGAAAACTGGCTTTGTTTGACAGCGAACAGGGCGCCAACGATGGGTGCGACGATCAGTACGCCAATCAATATCCATTTCACGGTTGCGCGCATAATCTGGGCACTTCTATGC
>JBFKXW010000052.1:0-10898 GCA_041637915.1 Pseudomonadales bacterium
CCAACCTGCCGCAGATTCGCTGCAACCTGGAGAATCCCGGGGCCGAGCAGATGGCACGCGCTTTCGGCGTGCCGGTCATCCTGAACTCCCCGATCCAGAACGGCACCCTGCGCGGCTACGGCGAAAGTCGCGGCGTGCCCGTCATCACCTATGAAGGGGGTGAAGCTTTGCGATTCGACGAAGCATCCATCTCAGCCGGTGTGCGAGGCGTGCTGAATGTCATGCGTGTGCTGGGCATGATCCGCTCGCAGCGGGTACGCGAGAGCCGCATCATCAAGGAACCGGTCGTGGCCCGCTCTTCCCAGTGGGTGCGTGCCGAGCAGGATGGCGTGTTCCGACCTGCCATCGGCATGGGAACCCGCGTGCGCAAGAACGAGGTCATCGGCCATATCAGCGACCCGTTCGGTGCGCTCGAAATTGAGATCATTGCGCCTTTCAGCGGCATTGTCGTGGGCCGCAACAACCTGCCACTCGTCAACGAAGGCGAGGCGCTGTTCCATATTGCCCGGTTTGAGGGGATCGCCGAAGCGGCGGAGAAAGTGGATGCGTTCCAGGTCGGCATCCTCGACGAGGATCCCTGGAACCCGGGCCCATCGATCGTCTGATCCGCGTGCGGGCTGCGCCGGCACCCCGCGGCGCTAGCGCTCGCAGCGCACCCGTTCCACCGCGTCGATCCAGCCATCATAGAGGCTGCTCTGTACACTCTGCTCCATTTGCGGCTCGAAGGTACGATCGCAGTTCCAGTATTCGGCAATCTTGTCGAGCCCCTGATAGATGCCCGCCTGCAGGCCGGCGAGGTAGGCCGCGCCCAGCGCGGTGGTTTCGGTGACCACTGGCCGGTCGACCCGGATGCCCAGAATATCAGCCAGGAACTGCACCACCCAGTTGTTGACGACCATGCCACCATCCACGCGCAGCGTGTTCGGGTTGGCGCCGTCGGCTTCGAAGGCGCGCATCAGATCCTTGGTCTGGTAACAAACGGACTGCAGGCCGGCGGTCACAATCTCCGCGATCCCGGTATCCCGCGTCAGACCGAAAATGGCGCCGCGTGCCTTTGGGTCCCAGTACGGCGCACCCAGCCCGGTGAATGCCGGGACCATGTACACCGAGTTGCTGCTACCGGCCTCGATGGCAAGTGACTCGGTATCCCGTGCATGCTGAATCAGTTTCAGCCCGTCCCGCAACCACTGGATCGTCGCACCGGCCACAAAGATACTGCCCTCGATGGCATAGGTGGTTTCCCCGTTCAGGCGATAACCCACCGTGGTCAGGAGACGATTCTCCGATTTCAGTGCCCGGTTGCCGGTGTTCAGAATCACGAAGCAACCGGTGCCGTAGGTGCTCTTGCACATCCCGTCCTGGAAACAGGCCTGACCGAGCAGCGCGCCCTGCTGATCGCCGACCATGCCACTGACCGGGATCGCCCCACCGAGCAGGTCCGGCTGCGTGGTGCCGAAATCCGCGGCATTGTCACGCACCTCCGGCAACATGCTCTCCGGCACGTCAAAAATTTTCAGGAGGTCAGGATCCCAGCGCTGCTGGTGAATATCGAACAGCATCGTGCGCGAGGCATTGCTGGCATCCGTGAAATGACTCTTGCCACCAGTGAGGCGCCAGAGCAGAAATGTCTCGATCGTTCCGAAGGCAAGATCGCCCTGCTCCGCCTTCTTGCGGGCGCCCTCAACGTTTTCCAGAATCCAGCGGATCTTGGTCGCCGAGAAGTACGGGTCAATCAGCAGGCCGGTCCGGGCGGTCACCAGATCGCCGTGGCCATTGGCGCGCAATTCCTTGCAGAAATCGGCCGTGCGCCGATCCTGCCAGACGATGGCCTTGTGGATGGGCCGGCCGCTGCTGCGCTCCCAGACCACGGTGGTCTCGCGCTGGTTGGTAATCCCGATCCCCGCGATGTTGCCCGCCTGCACGCCGGCAGCGCGCATTGCGTCCCGGCAGACCTGCAGCGTCCCGTCCCAGATCTCCTCCGGATCGTGCTCCACCCAACCATCGGCAGGGAAGTACTGGCGGAATTCCTGCTGCGCGGTTTTTACCGGCAAGCCACGCTGTTCAAAAACGATCGCCCGGGTACTGGTCGTTCCTTGATCAATGGACAGGATATACTTGGTCATGCGTAACGCTACTCCAGATCCATCACAGGATCTTGCTCGTGAATCCTTGCGCCATCACAGGCGCCATCAACTATCCTTAGCAGGTGGCGGGTGGTTCCATCCCACCCGGCCCGTTTGTCCGGATACCCCGCTAAGTGTAGCGTGAGCCCGTGCGAACCGACGATCTGAATTCTGACGAGGAACTGGCCCTTTGCTCGGCACTGCAGAAAATCCCGCTGACCTGCTCGTAGTGGGCGGCGGCATCAACGGCGCGGGGATTGCCGCGGACGCCGCTGGTCGCGGCCTTTCGGTGATTCTCTGCGAGCAGAAGGATCTGGCCGGCGCGACCTCATCCGCCAGCAGCAAGCTGATTCATGGCGGTCTGCGATACCTGGAACACTACGAATTCCGACTGGTACGGGAAGCGCTGAAAGAGCGGGAAGTGCTGCTCGCCAAAGCCCCGCACATGATCAAGCCACTGCGTTTCATCCTGCCGCACTCGCCGCATCTGCGACCCCGCTGGATGATCCTCGCCGGCATGTTCCTCTATGATCACCTGGGCCGCAGAAAAACACTGGCTGCTTCCACTGGGCATCGCTTCGGGCCGGAGTCCCCCCTGCTGCCGCAATTCCGGCGCGGTTTCGAGTACTCCGACTGCTGGGTCGATGACGCCCGACTGGTAGTCCTGAACGCGATGATCGTGCGCCGCTACGGTGGCCAGGTCCTGAACCGTACCAGTTGCCTGAACGCACAGCGCAACGGCAAGCTGTGGCAGGCTGAACTGCAGGACCTCAAGTCCGGGCAAAAGCGCACTGTGCATGCGCGTGGCGTCGTCAACGCGGCGGGACCGTGGGTGGCGAAATTCCTGAGCGGCTCGATGAAACAGAAGTCTCCGTATGGCATCCGCCTCATTCAGGGCAGCCACATGGTGGTGCCCCGACTGCATAACGGAGCGGAAGCCTACATCCTGCAGAATCAGGATCAACGGGTGGTGTTCGTGATCCCGTACCACGGCAAGTTCTCCCTGATCGGCACCACCGACCAGGAGTACAAGGGCGACCCCTACCAGGTGGAGATCACGCAGGAAGAAACCGACTACCTGATCGAGGTGGTCAACCAGCATTTCAAGAAGCAGATCACCCGTGACGATGTGGTGTGGGCCTACAGTGGTGTGCGCCCGCTTTGCGATGATGAATCGGATGACCCGTCCGCCATTACCCGCGATTACACCGTGGAAATCGCCGATCAGGACGGTCAGCTTCCGGTGCTGTCGGTATTCGGCGGCAAGGTCACGACCTATCGCAAACTTGCTGAAAGCGCGATGAACCAACTGGCACCCTACTTCCCGGACATGGGCTCGGACTGGACCGCCACCACCCCCCTGCCGGGCGGCGACCTGCCGGACGGCTTCCAGAACTTCAAATTATCGGTTCGTGAGCGGTATCCATTCCTGGATGACGAGACCAGCAAACGCATGTGCCGGAACTACGGCACCCTGGTTACCGAGGTGCTCGGCAAGGCAAGTTCGGAGGCGGACCTCGGCGAGCCGATCGGACACGGGCTGTACGGGCGGGAAGTGGATTATCTGGTCACACGCGAGTGGGCCAACTGCGTCGAGGACATCATCTGGCGACGCAGCAAACTGGGGCTGCTTCTCAGCAAGGAAGAGGTGAGCAAGCTGCGCTCCTACCTGGAAAGACAGCACGGAATCACGGATTAGGTAGCAGCCCGTGCGCGCCGGCATTTACTCGGAGATCATGCGCACACTCGGCCGTGATGATTTCCGCGTGCCGCCACTGCCCGAGATTACCCAGCGCATCAATGCCGCGATGCGTGACCCGGAACTGGGCACGGCGGACCTGGCCCGCATCATTCAGGGGGATCCCGGGCTTACCAATCACCTGCTCAGTACCGTAAACAGCGCCAGCCTGCGCATCTTCCGAAGAATCCAGACCTGTCAGGATGCCGTGGCCCGTCTGGGCCTGACAGCCACCCGCCAACAGGCCTACATCTACAGCATGCGCAGCATGTTTCGTCAGTTACCCAAGACAGCGCAGCCACTGATGCAGCGGCACGCCCGTCAAAGCATGCGCGTGGCGGCGTGCGCCTTCGTGCTGGCCCGGCAGATCCGAAAAATGGATGCCGACGAAGCCATGCTGGTCGCCATGCTGCAGGACATCGGCGTCGTTCCCATCATTGACTGGATGGCGAAAACGCCGGAAGTGTCGCTCACAGACCTGGATACCGCCTGGGTGGAGCTCTGTGCGCTGGCGAGTGAGCATGCCCGGCGCATCAGCCTGATCGTTCTGGAGCAGTGGAAGTTCGACAAGCGGTTCATTCCGCTGGTGCGGGAACGGGAGAACTGGCGACGCAAGGGCGAGAAGAAACTGGACATCGCTGATGTCGTGAACCTGGCGCGCGTCCATGCCGGCGGGGGCATTGACTCCCCGCTCCGTCTGCCCCACATCACCCTGCTGCCGGCGCTGATGAAGCTGGAAGATCGCGAACTGACCGAATCCCGTACGCTGCATCTGCTCGCGGAGCGGGAGGAGGAAATCAGCGAGATGGTGCAGATGCTGCTGCCCGACGCGGACTAGCTCTGCACCCGCTAGCGGGGCGCAAAAACAATCTTGCTTTTGTGGGAGGCATGCAGGGTGACCTGATTGATGACCTGCGGCCGGTATTTTCCTTCCGCGAACAACCAGGCCTGATTGTCATAGTGACGGTTCAGGAAGTACCCGGACTGCCCGGTCGGATTGATGCCCAGCGAATGCTCGATGTCGCCGAAATCGTACAGTCGGCGTGTAGAGGGTCCATGGGTAACCGGCACATCTCCTCCGGTCAACGCGAACGACATGTTGTTGATGGTCTCGCGCCCGCCTGTGACCGGGTACGGTCCGACATTGAAAAAGCGACCGAACGGTTGCCTGCGGCCAATGGGGTGCACATGCGTCAACTGGTGGGCACGACTCCAGGTCCACTTCGGAGGCCGGGATCCGAGCTGATCAGCCAGCACCCGTACCGCCTGCCCCCACGCCTGCGCAACGATTTCATTGCGGGTTTCCACACGATCTGCGGTTTCCACGTTGTCCCACCAGGGTGAATCCCGGTTCACGATCAACCTGGGCAGGGTGCGATCCACCATTTTGGTCTTCAGCAGGGACGCAAAATGTAACGGACCGAGTTCATCGCGAAAGGTCAGCACCAGCAGTTCCGCCCGGAACTGCCGGAACAAGGTGGGCGCCACATCATTCAGTCCATGCTCTCCATTCCAGTCCCAGAAATAGGCCAGAGCCTCTGCTGCCAGCGGGTCCGGCACCGTCGCCAGACTGCGCTCGACGATGGGCGGAATCACCTTCCCCATGTGGGCGTAGTAGTGGGAGCCGGTATCGAGTTGCACCTGCTGCATGTCGGCAAGCGTCCATTCGCCCGGCTTTGCCTGCAGCAGTTCCCGGATCCGCTGCGCGCGTGCGATGTCGTTGTAGTAGCCCCACACGACACCAGCCGCGGTGGGTTGCGGTTCGTGGTTGGCAGAAATGATCACGCCCGAGGCAGGATTCTCGACCTGCGGGTTATCCTCAAACGGCCAGTAGCCCAGATATTCATCCTGCCCACTGGCGCCATCCAGCAGGAAGGACGGATGCACGTGGTGTGGACGCTCCGGAATGCGCGCCGCCCCCCACCAGGCGATATCCCCGGCCGCATTGGCATACACCACGTTCAGCCCAGGGGCATGAATGCCCTGTACTGCATCCCGCGCAGACTCCAGTCCATCGGAATGCGCGAGCCGATATGCTGCGCCCAGCAGATCATTCTCCAGGCTGTGCCAGCCCCACTTCAGCGCCACCGGGCGGGCGTCGACGGCCAGGGCCGGGAACACATCATTGATGACCGGACCGTGCGGGGTGATGCGCACGACATGCAGCACATCTGCCCCACCTTTCACCCGAATCGTTTCGGTCTCCGTGCGCAGTGGCTGCCACTCTCCGCGGTATTTCACTTCATGGGGGTTTTCCGGGTTCAGTTCCTCCACATACAGGTCGATGTCGTCGTTCTTGAACATCGTCACCCCCCAGGCCATCTCGTAGTTATGCCCGAGCAGTGCGAATGGAACGCCCGCCAGATGATGGCCGTAGAGGTCGAACAGCGGTTGTTTGGCCTTCTCCGGTTGCACCGTGAGCTGCGCTTCGTACCACACCGAAGGCTGAGAAAATGCGACATGTGGATCACTCGCGAGAATCGGCTTGCCGGAATGGGTGAGCGTGCCCGACATCGCCCAGGCGTTGGAACCCGCCAGCCCGCCCGCCCATGGCAGTTCAGCGTGCAACCCGTGCAACAACGCAATCACCGGCTCAATCCCCTGCAGAGCGCCCTGGAGATCCGCATCCGGCGATGCGGGCGACGCATCCGGCGCGTCCTCCTCCAACCAGTCCTCGTCAAACACATCGTCGAGCAGGTCTTCTTCCATCAACTCTTCATCGAGGAAATCCTCCTCGATAAAACTGTTTGACTGCATGGACTCGGCGGGTGTCTCGGCGACCCAGGGTCCCTCCCCCCGGTCGAAGCCCAGATCCGCGAGGTAGGCGTCGCCATGGCGGTCGCGTACGTAGGTCAGCAGTGGGTCGGTGTAAAAGCCGGTGGCGAAACCATAAGCCATGTACCCGGCAATGGCGACGGAATCAACCAGTGAGAACGGCCGCACCGGGATATCCATGAGCTGGAACTCGATGGGCGTGGCGCCCACTGCAATGAAATGGTTGATCCCTTCCACGTAGGCCTGTGCCGCCCGGCCCTCGTCGGACTTCAGATCAAAGGCACGCACCCACTCCTCGGCATGCTGTCGCAGGCGCAGGGTGCGAAACAGCCGGTCCACGGGGACCAGATCCGGGCCCAGAATTTCCGCGAGTTCACCACGCGCAACCCGGCGCGACATCTCCATCTGGAACAACCGATCCTGCGCATGCAGGTAGCCCAGCATGCGATAGGCGTCCTCCTCCGTCTCCGCCACGATGTGTGGAATGCCAAAGCTGTCGAACTTGGCCTCACCCTGCTTGGTCAGCCCGGGCAACACTTCGTATCCGGAGTAGCGCGGTTGCTTTGATTGCAGGAAGAATGCGAACGCACCACTGGCCAACCACACCCCGATGAGGGTGAAAGCCATGGCAAAACCGAGGATTCGACGCATGCAGGATTACTTGTTCATCTTCCTGGTGAAACAGCGGCCCGTGCCGGGGTGCGCCAACGCACTAAACGATAGTCATTTTCTGCCCTCAGCGCGAATCCTGACAGGTGGGGCGAGGTCGGGCGAATCATCAGCCACCTGCTACATTTATTGTGGATTACCACCATGCAAAGAGGGATGAACACATCCCCGGGAAAGCACCCCATGCCATCCAGGACTTCTCGGCACTTCGATTCCACGTCAACGATACTGAAACTGCTTGGGCGCACCTGCCTCACAGCAATGCTCATGACCCCGCATCTGGCCCTGGCAGACACGCTGAAGGAAGAAGATTTGTTCAGTCTGGACCTGCGCGCACTGGCACAAGTCAAGGTGGTCAGTGTGACCAAGCAGGAGCAGAACCTGTCGGAATCCGCTGCTGCGATCCACGTCGTCTCCGCGGAAGACATGCGCCGTGCCGGCATCACCCGACTGCCGGAAGCGCTGCGACTGGTGCCGGGACTGATGGTTCATCGCATCAATGCCAATCAGTGGGCGATCTCTGCGCGCGGATTTCCCAGCCGTTTCACCCGCAAGTTGCTCACACTGGTCAACGGAAGGTCGATCTACGACCCCACGTTCGCAGGCACCTACTGGCCCTTGCAGGACTTTCCGATCGAAGAGGTGGCGCGCATTGAAGTGATTCTGGGGCCCGGCGCAACGCTGTGGGGTGCGAATGCGGTCAACGGCATCATCAACATCCTGACCCATGACGCGCGGAATACCCATGGCAACGAGGTCTCCGTCGGCATTGGTAATGAAGACCGGCTGATTGCCTATGCCGGGCATGGCGGCGAGCAAACGTTTGGCGACAACGCCACCCATTACCGGGTGTTTGCCAGCCACAAGCGGCTGGACGGGCTGGTTGATACCAATGGGAACAGCACGCGCGATGACTGGCACACGGAAAGGGTCGGGCTGCGCACTGACACAAACCTGAAGGACGGTCGCGAATTGTTTGTGGAAGCGGACGTGTTGCGCATGGTCGCCAACGAATCCACGCTCGTGCCAGGCGCACCACCCCCGCCGGCAAATCTGACATTGCAGCAGCCACGCAAGATCAGCAATGCGTACCACCTGCTCGGCAAGCTCAGCGATTCCGATGATGACGGCAATCATTGGTCTTTGCAGGCTTATTACGACTACGCGGAACTGGATACGACGGTCGGAACCAGAACAGCGACATGGGATATCGAATATCAGCGGGGCTTTCGGCTTGCTGACGTCCATCATGTGATTTGGGGAGTGGGCGGACGCTCCCTGCGCAACTCCATTGATCCGGGCACATACTCAAACTGGAAGGAATTGACCGACCGGCTCGAGTTGTTCAATGCCTTCGTGCAGGACGAAATCCGGCTGATGGATGATCGCCTGCGTGTGACTCTCGGATCCAAAGTGGAAAAGAGCGAGTACACCGGCGTGGAGTTTCAGCCTAACGCTCGTTTCACGTGGCTGGGCTTGGAAAATCACGTCTTCTGGGGCGCTGTATCCCGCGCTTTGCGCACACCGTCGCGAGCCAATCGCGACCTGCGCTCACTGAACATTGCATCGCTCGCCGGCACCAACCCGGCCAATCCGTTTGCTCCGGCGAACGTCCTCGTGCAACTGCGCGGCAACGAGGATGTGCGTGAAGTCGAATCGGAGGAACTGACTGCCTGGGAACTGGGATACCGGTTCAACGAGGCGGCGAATTTCAGCATGGATATCGCACTTTTCTACAATGATTACGGAAATCTGAATTCTCTTGACATCGGCACACCGGAACCACTCGGCGGCCCAAATATTATTGTCCCTCTTCTGCGCGACAATAATCTGGAGGGGGAAGCCGTCGGCGGCGAAATAGCCATGAACTGGCAGGCTGCCTCCTGGTGGCGCCTCCGCGCTGACTACAGTCATTTTCACGTCAACTTGCGTACCGAAAAGCCAGAACTCGTGACGCCGTTCTCACAGGTTGCCTCCGATCTGTATCAACAAAGCCCGCGCCACAAGGTCAATCTGCGCTCCCAGATGGACCTGGACAACGATGTGGAACTGGACCTGTGGGTGCGTCACGTCAGCGACATTCCGGCACAACAGATCAATGCCTACATCAACATGGACGCGCGAATCGGATGGAAACCGAACCCGGATGTGGAGCTTTCCCTGATCGGACAGAACCTACTGGATGACCAACAGTCCGAATCCCGTCAGACCTTCGTGACCGGCCCACAGGCCGACGTCGAGCGCAGCTTCCACGTCAAGGCATCCTGGTCATTCTGATCCCGTCGCGTCGACATCAGGCTTCATCCGGCGTTGAACGCTGCTCTATCCGCTGTGATTGCCGAATCAGCTTTTGCAACTGCGGGTACTGACTGAGCGCCGTTTTCAATCCGTTGCCCCGCAGCCAGACTGCCTCAATGGGGGTGTGACTGCGCACTGTGCGCACATGCGTCCCTTCGGTTACCGAGTCCTCGCCCAGCACCGCACCGGCACCGAGCACCTCCTCCACTGCATCACCGGCCGCCGACATCACTTCCACGGAACCCCGACTGATGATGAAGACCGCCGGCTGGGATCGGCCGGCCTGCAGTAGCTCCTCGTCGCGGGCATGGATACGCACCTCAGCCAGCTTTGCCAGCTTTTCGCTCGCACCGTGCGGCAGCGCGGCCACCCACTCAACCCGTGACAACATCTCCCGGGCATCCACCTGGGGCACATCGAGCGGCAAGTTACGCAGTGCTTTCATTTTGTGTTCGACCTCCTCGACAAGCCGCTCAGCTTCCGGCTTGTCGAGTACACCAGCGCCCACCAGCCGCTGAATCACGGCCCGTTCCCGGTTGAGCAGCACCCGGGTGGCGGCCTGCGTCTCCAGGCCGGCCAGAATCTCGGGGAAAGAGGCGCGCAGCTCTTCCACGCGCAGGAAGGTGTCGCGCTTGTTCTGCAGGATTTCCGATCTCACCCGCATGGCCGCGGCTTCAGATGGCGCCAACTGGTCCACGTACCGGGAAATTTCATCCTGGGCAATGATGAAACCACGGGCTGCATCGTATCCAAGTGCCAGCCGGTCAAACGAGTAGGAAATTGCCAGGTTGCGCAACAGACCAGAGTGCAGCGCCCATGCCAGCCAGGCCGGCGTGCGCCACAGTTCGTACAGGTCAAGGCGAGGACCCACGTGCGGGTCGCCATCCAGTGCATGCTCGACAGCATCTACCAGCTTCTGCACGGCCACACCGGACAACAAGCCCTGCTGATACTGACCCCAGTAGCTTTTTCGTTCCGCTTCCAGCAGACGTCGCCGGTACGCCGTTTCGAAGTCCCGGTCCTGTGCTTCCTCCAGCGCGGAGTCGGGAGGCAGCGCGCTGAGTTCGGTATTGTTGCGGATGTGATCCCAGTCCGCCATCTGCAGGAACTGGTTGCCTTTCAAACCTGGCAGCATCTTCTCCAGTTCCTCGCGGATGCTGACACGTGCCTTGTCGATAGTCGCCTGCTTGGATGCCGGCAACTGATCAAGCCCGAGCCGGCGGAAAAGCATCGGCATGGTCATGCCATTGATCAGGATCGTCAGGACCACGATCCCGGCGCAGAGAAACAGCACC
>JBFKXW010000053.1:0-10851 GCA_041637915.1 Pseudomonadales bacterium
ACGGTAATCACGTGCACCGGCACGCCGGCCAGCGCAGCGCTGATCACAGGCAGCAGCGCGGTGAGGGTCTTGCCCTCGCCGGTCTGCATCTCGGCGACCCGACCGCGAAGCAGGATCCAGCCACCAATCAGCTGGCAGTCGTAATGCGCTTTGCCCAATACCCTGCGGGTCACCTCGCGCACGATGCTGAACTGCGTTGCCACCAGTTCGTCGAGAAACCCCTCCGTGCGCATTCGCAGTCCCAGCGCGCGGGCTTCTTCGATCAAAGCGGCATCATCGGCAGCGGCGTGCCGGTCCGACAGATGCTGTACCAGCTCGACGAAACGACGCTGACGAAGGCGCAAGGGCAACGCCTGCCGCTCGAACCAGCCCAGCACCCGGTAGACCAATGCCTCCAGCCAGTCGGGCCTCTTTTGTTCGCGTTCCGGTTTGTAGCGGTAATCGGCCGGCGCATGCGTTGCCGCTCTCATGGACTCAGAATTCCAGCTTGCTCAGCACCAGCCGCCGCAGCGCCCGGTAGACCCGGAATCCGATCGGCTCGGGGGTGTGCCGGAAGCGCGCATAAACGCGCTCGCCAATGCGCTGAATCGGCAGGTCCGGCACGGACACGTCGAAGGTGAACAGGGAGACGAACGACTCCGACCCGTCCTTCGCAGCCGGATCCAGTATGAACTCCCCGCCGCCATTGACGGACAGTGCTGGGCTGGGCAGATTCTTCTGCGCCCCCGGGGCTGCCCGGACCAGTTGCGCGTCCAGTTCCCGGTAGACACGCTCGGCCAGACGCACGGTGACCTGTTGCAGGTCGCTCCGAATCGCTTCCGCATCGGCCTGGTCGACGGCCACCCGCACCAGGTAATCGCCCGGCTCCAGCAGGTACCCCAGCAGCTTGCCACGATGCACCAGCGTGTTCTCCGAGCCGGGAGGCAGCGCGAGCGAGAACACGGCATCCCGTGGACTGTAAATGGTGAGATTGTCCCGCTCACCACGCAGCTTCTCCAGCCGGAGGCGGGCATGGCCGATTTCATCAAGCAGCACCGCAGCCTCTGAATTTCTCTGCTCCGCCAGGGCAATCTGGTAGCGGGCCCGCACCTCTTCCAGCAGCCCCTCCGCTTCCTGGATGTTTGAATCGAGTTCGTGGTTATACAGGGTGAAAAGCCGCTGCCCCCGGCGCACCCTGCTGCCGGAGCGGACATGCACCTGGCGCAGGAACCCGCGGGTCTCGGCATGGACCTGCGCTTCCTCGCTGGCCCAGAACACACCCTGCGCCACCGTAAAATGCGGCGCGGGGACGGCAAACAGCAGGGCCGTGACCAGGCCGACCACGGAAACGGCCACGCCGATCGCGCGCGGACGCCTGCCGTGCAGTTTGGAATCCATCAGCAAAAACCTGGCCATCCCGAGTAGGGGCTTCACGAACATATTGTAAATCGACCACGCCGCGAGCAGCACACCGATGAAGAACAGCTGCTGGACGATGAAGAAGACGATGGTGAAAGTAATCAGGACGCGGTATGCGAAGCTGGTTAGCGCATAGCCCACCATCCAGCGCGCCTCGCGCCGACTGTACGCCGGCCGCACCTCGTCGGTCAGGCCGAGCAGGTAATACTTGCACAGGTAGGCGACCTGACGGTTCCCGCGTGCGGCCAGGTTGGGTATCTCGAGCCAGTCCGCCAGCACGTAGTAGGCATCGAACCGGAGCAGCGGATTGCCATTGAAAAAAACCGTGGAAACGCCGGCGATCAGCATCGTGTTGAAGGCAATACTGCGCACCACGCCTGGCTCCGCCTGCACCCAGACCCACATGCCGATTGCCGCGATGAAGGCTTCCGACATGATGCCGGCTGCCGACACCAGCATGCGCTGATACTTGTTTCGAAAAGTGGCAGACGCCGATGCATTGACATAGGGAATCGGCATAAAGATGAGAAACATCAGCCCCATCTCGTGCACCTCCCCGCCCCAGCGCTTCACCGCGTAGGCATGGCCGAACTCGTGCACGAGCTTGACGCAGGGATAGACCAGCCAGAGCAGCAGCAGGTTCTCCGTCGCCAGCACCCGGTCCGCGAGATTGCCGGTGAGTTCCGGCCAGTGGTAGGCGGCCTGCGTCAGCGCCCAGGCGATTGCGGCCAGCCAGATGAACGCAGACAGCCAGTTATACAGATAGCGGCCGACGATCGCGGTTCGCTCGAGAAAATCCTCCGGATCGTACAGCGGAAATTTCACCGCGAGCGGCGACTTGATCATCGCCAGCCACTTGTTCCGGATATCCTTGCGACGACGTTCCGACAGCTCGCCGATATCCGGAATCGTGTTGGTCTGGGTGATGTCGGCACGGTTGAGCTGCGCCAGCAGGTCCAGCACGTCGTCCTGAGAGGGCATGTCCTCACCCAGCTTCTCGCCTGCACTGTGCCAGATGTCGTCGAGCGTACGCCGTCCGTTCATCAGGCCGATGATCGCGTAGGCGTGCCGGTTGAAGCGGTGATAACGTCCCGTCGCGTCATCCTGGATCACGTACCAGACTTCACCGCGATAGACGTGACGGTTGATGTCGACGTGCGCACGCAGGCGCGGCTTGAGGTGGGCGACCCGGTACCAGGAGTCGCTGAACAGGGAATCGGCCATGACCTACGGCCCCTCAGGGCAGCCACTCCCAGAGCTTCAGGCGCACCCACTGCTGGAAGGGATGGGTCCAGACCCAGAACAGGTTGGCCTCGCCCACCTCGATCTTGCCCACACCCTCCATGCCGGGCCGCAGGACATCGGCGGGCGACTGCAGGGCCGCCTCGACGCGAAAGTAATTGCCGCCGTCCTTCGCCTCCGTGATGGGAGTGACCTGGGTGATCTCGAAGTCGAAACTGCGTTCGGGCAGCGCGTTGAGCACCACGCGACCGGAAAGACCTTCCTGCACGTGCGCCATGCGATGTTCATCCACCAGCAGCACCACGCGATAGCTGTCCAGTGGTGCCACCTCGAACAGCACTTCGCCCTGCTGCGTGGCACTGCCCAACCGCTGGCTGAGATCTCCCGATACGACCACGCCATCGAACGGAGCGAGCTGGCGGGTTCTCTGCAGGCGGCTCTCGGCCAGTTTCAGCTGTGCGGCATTTTGCTGGATCTGCGCCTGGATGACCTTCGCATCGGAGCGGTCGCGGCCCGCCACCGCCTGCTCATACTGGCTCTGCAGCTTGCCACTCTCGCTGAGATAACCCAGCCGCTCCAGCAACAGGTCCCTGTCATCCAGCCGGCTCATCTCCTGCCCGGCGGCAACTGCTTCCCCGGCCTTCACGCTCGCGGAATCGATATAGCCGTCGAAGGGAGTCACGACGGATCTCAGGACGGTGGGCTCCAGAACCGCCTCCGCGCTCACCCGGTAGGTCCCGGTAGCAAACTGGAAGAACAGCATCAGCGACAGGACCGCGAAGGCGGCCAGCTTGCGCCCGAAATGCGCCGGACCGATCAATCGCCTCAGTTCCGTCACGCACGCGGACCACAGGTGCTGGTACCAGTTTCGATCCTGAATGCGCTTGCTTTTCAGTGCTTCTGCCGAAAGCGCCGCCATGCCCTGCACCTGGCCGATCTCATCGGCAGTGAAAGGCATCTCGGCGGGTCGCTCCAGCGTCACTGCGGCGAAATAGTCGTCCTGCGAATGCAGCGGAATGGTGAGCACGTTGGCGTTGCCATAGGCATAGGAGAAGCGCGCATGCTCCCGCGTCACCAGCAGGTTCTTCCCGTCATCACGCTCCGGGAAACAGATGATATCGCCCTGCAGGGTGGCTTCCTCCATCACCCCGATCAGCTTGCGCATGAGGTTCATCTTCTTGCCGAACTGGGCACTGTGGGAAAGCGCGGCGATCTCCAGGCTGCCACCCTTCTTCATGCCCAGGCTGACGCGCCCGCAGTTGAATTGCCTGGCGATGAAATTGACGAACATCATGGCGCTACCGGCGAAGGTGGGCTCCGCCAGCACGGCCGCCAGCAGTTCCGTGGACCGGGAAAGCTTCTCCAGCTGGAAATTCACTTCCCGGCCCCGGTGACGGCGCAGCAGCAGTTCCACCCAGGCACTGCCCCACTGGATCTGCTCCATCACCATGGGCAGGCTGTTCTTCTCCACGGTCAGGGCCAGCGCAACCGCACCGGCGAGCGCGCCATCCAGCCTGATCGGGAAGGCCACCCCGAAAAGTCCGTTGCCCAGATCATGGACCAGACCGGACTCTTCTCCTGCGCACTCCTCGAGCAGATCGGTTACAGACTCGGCAGGCTGTCTGCCTCGAGGATATAGCGCGGCGGGGCGCAGGGTGCCGTCCTCCTCCTTCAGCAGCAAGGCCGATTCAGCCACGTCACCGATGCGTCGGCTGAGCAGTTCCAGCCAGGACTGGCAGTACTCCTCGTAACTTCCGGCCGCAGAGAACTGCACCCAGGCTTCGCGGATGGAGTCATGCGTGGAAACGGATTCACTCAGCATGGTTGTTGGGCCACGTCAGTGGCTCGGCCCGAGTGCAGCGAATACCTGGAAAACCACAGCCCCCGCGTCCCGCGGGGACGAAGGGGCGGCCTGGTTCTGAGCGTATCAGTGCTGCGGATTGGTTGGCGTATCGCCAAAGGAGCCATAGCGCTCCTCGTAGGTTTTCAGCACGTTGTTCAGCAGTAACGACAGCCGCTTGGCCGCGAACGGGTTCAGTATGATGCGGTTGGACAACTCGATGGCCACCTCCTGACGTTCCGCATTCCAGGCCTGGTTCAGACCGAAAAACAGGGCGATCTCTTCGCGTGTGCTGGCCACGTTGCAAACGTTCGCGTAGGAACTTTGCATGTTCTTGTCATTCCAGTTGATTTTCGGACCAGTGCCCGCAGCGCCTGGCGCCGATTCCTTTTTCTCTGCTGCTTTCTTTTCAACGTTTTCCTGTTTGCCACTCATTATTCGGACTCCTGATCCGGTTCCATGGATTAAATCTTTCTGATTCGGCCAGCCGCGACTTCCCAGTCACTTCGTTCGAACTGCGCAACCTGCCGCTGACTGATGAAGCTCTGCGATTTCTCGTCCCAACGTTCCAATCGCCTGCTCTGGGTCGCAAACTGATGGAACTCGTTGCGCGCCAGCCGCACGTTTCTCGCGGTCTGCCGCTCACCTTTCATCTTCCAGCCGGGCAGCTTACTCAATAACACAGTCGCTGCAAGCGCTGCCCGCCGGCCATCCTGCTCCGGTTCGTCGCCGATGAACCGGATCCCGGCCTCCGGCTGCTGGCCGTCGCCGCCTTCCGCGGGTGGCCTTTCGGGGACCTCCTCCGGCTGCCCCGGCTGCGCATCGCCCACATCCGGGCGACCAGCACCGTCCGCTGCGCCCCTCGGAGGTTCCTCCGCAGCAGCCCCTGCGCCATCGCCTGATTCCGGCAAGTCACCGGGCTGCGGTTCCACCGCATCCTACTGGCACGCTGCGGGAATCTCCGCATCCGGACCCAGCAGCGCAAGCGCCTCGGGACTGCAATCCACCTCGGCCTGCTCGTCTGCGATCTCCTCGTCCAGCTGTCCAGCCTCGTCCCCGGTGCCAGGCGCCGCCTCGTTGCGTGCATTCAGGCTACCCGCAACCGAGGAGTAGCTCAGGCTGAAGCGCGGCCGATCCTGCGGATCGAGATCACCGTACTGCAGCGGCTCAACCAGCAGTGTCTGCAGGACCGGCACGGGTACGCGCACCAGTTCCTCGGTTTCGTATGCTGTGTAGACGAAATCCGATTCGAACAGCTGCGCGGATTCCGCTGAAAGCAGGTCCGTGGATCCGCCGCCGCCAAAGGTCACATTGGTGAGCTGGTAGTTACCGACCAGGTCGACCTGACCGAACTCGCCGGACAATATATCTTCATTCAGTGTCGCGAAGAAGGTATCCGGGCCGATACCGCCAAACAGCACGTCCGTACCGGCGCCGCCGGAAATCCTGTCGGCACCACCCAGCAATATCTCCGTGGTCTGTCCCTTCGTCAGGTTTCCGTCCACCGAGAAATTGGCCTGGCCACCATCGCCGGTGATGAAGTCGATGCCATCATTGCCGGACAGAACATCGCCACCTGCGCCACCGATGAGCACGTCATTGCCGGCACCACCGGAAATCGTGTCGGAACTCCCGTTCGCGGAATTGAGGCTGTTGATCTGGCTGATCACGGCCTGGTTATTGATGTCGGTGGTAAAGGTCACCTGGCCCAGGTCGCCCACCACCGAGTCATTGCCGGCGCCCCCGCTGACGGTATCTGCACCCAGACCGGCAAGCACGATGTCGTTCCCGGCATTGCCGCTGATGACATCGTCACCGGAGGTCTGCAGCGTCGTATCGGTGGTGATGAAAGTACTTGCCAGGCCATTCACGTAGTTGGCCGTGGCGTTGTCGCCGAAGATCACGTCCGTCCCGGAGCCGCCGGAAATCGTGTCCCCACCGACGCCGCCGATCAGCAGGTTCTGGCCTCCGGCGAGGCTGATGTTGTCCGTACCGCCGAGCGTATCGACATCGCTGGTCACGGTCTGCAATTGCCCGGTAGCGGTATAGGTCACGGTGCCGTTGTCACCGATCACCACGCTGGCGCCCGTACCGCCGGACAACGTATCGCCCCACAGGCCACCGATGATAAGGTTGGTGCCATCGCCGGCCGAGATGGTATCCGCGCCGGAGGTGCTGTCCAGCGTATCGGTAGTGTCCACGGTGGTCAGCACGCCGCCGGTGTAGGTCAGCGAGCCGTTGTCGCCCAGCAGCGTGTTCGTCCCGTTGCCCGCCGTCATGGTATCGGCCCCGACGCCGCCGAGCACGGTGTTGGTGCCGTCACCGGCCAGGATCGTGTCATCACCACCCGCCGTGCCGAGTTCGCTCGTCACCTGGACCAGCTCTCCGGAACTGGTTTGCGTGATGGTGCCGTTGTCACCGAGCACCAGGTTCTCGCCCAGTCCGGTGGTGAGCGTATCGCCCTGCATACCGCCAACCACGATATTCTCGCCATCACCGACTGTGATGGTATCCGTGCCAGCGGTGCTGTCCTGCGTATCGGTGGTCGTCAGCGTGGTGAGGGCACCATTGGTGTAGGTCAGTGTGCCGTTGTCGCCAAGCACCGTGTTCACGCCATTCGTCGCGGTAATGGTGTCGTTGCCGACACCGCCGATAACGGTATCGTTTCCGTCCCCGACGTTGAGGGTGTCGTCGCCACCGGCCGTACTGGCTTCGCTGGTGATCTGGATGAAGTCGCCATTCACTGCCAACGTAATGGTGCCGTTGTCACCAAGCACGGTGTTGCTGCCGGCACCGGTGGTCACCGTATCGCCGCCCATGCCCCCGACGACGATATTGTCCCCGTCGCCGACACTGATGGTGTCGCCGCCCGCGGTTGCGTTCTGGGTGTCTGTGGTGGCGAGCGTGGTGAGTGCGCCATCGGTGTAGTCCAGCGTGGCGTTGTCACCGAGGATGGTGTTGGCGCCATCGGCTGCGGTGATCGTGTCATTGCCGACGCCGCCCAGTATCGTATTGGTGCCGTCACCGGCCAGGATCGTGTCATCGCCACCGGCCGTGCTGGTTTCACTGGCAATCCGGACCAGGTGACCGTCCGTCTCCAGGGTGACGGTGCCATTGTCGCCAAGCACCGTGCTGGTGCCGGCGCCGGTGCTCAGCGCATCACCGCCCAATCCACCCAGCACGATATGCGTGCCATCGCCGACGGTGATCGTGTCCGCACCGGCCGTTGTATCCTGCGTATCGGTGGTGCCAACCGATGTCAGCGCACCGCCGGTGTACCCCAGCGTGCCATTGTCACCCAGTATGGCATTCGTGCCGCCATTGGCGGTGATGCCGTCCGCCCCGGCCCCGCCGATCACGTAATTGGTCCCGGCGTCCAGCGTGATGGTGTCGTCGCCACCCGCCGTACTGACCTCGCTGGTGGCCGATACGTATTCACCCGACGGGCCGAGGATGACCTCCCCGTTGTCCGCCAGCACCAGCAGCGTGCCGGTACTGCCGGTGACCTGGTCGCCGCCCGCCCCGGCGATCAGGGTGGTGACGCCGGCGCCGGCCATAATGACATCGTTGCCTCCGACGTTGGATTCCAGGCTGCCGAACCGGGTGATCTGCTCGGCGCCTGCGGGCCCGGTCCACTCAGCAAAGCCGTAATCAGCGATCACGTAGTCGGCGCCGATGCCCGTCGTGATGTGATCGACGCCATCGCCACCCACCATCAGGTTGGTGCCGGATCCTGCGAAAATCTGATCATCACCCGGAGCGACGGATACGATGGTCTGCATGGCCTTGAGGGTGTCGTCGAGACGCAGTTCACGGTCATCGAACGTTCCCCGCAGGTCACCGTCGACCCGTTCACTCTCGATCTGATGATCGGCACCCGTGGCATCCTGAATGGCCACAATGCCATGATCGCCGATCAGGATATCGTTGCTGACATCCGTCAATGGATCCGCGTCGGGCACTTCGCCGAACAGGAAGTCGTTCCCGTCACCGCCGAACACGATGTCATCACCGGCGTCGCCGAACAGCACGTCGCTGCCATCCCCGCCCTTGATGATGTCCTCATCGAGACCACCGCGGACGCGCACCGCAAGCGCCGACTTGGACGCGTCGATGACATCTGCGCCCTGGTCGCCCCAGACCTGCAGGCGGCGATCATCAGGCGCCGGGAGCCCGGTGTGGGCAGGATTGGCCAGATCATCCGCGACCGTGATGATGACGTCGTCGTTCCCTGCATTGCCGTACAGGTCCGTGACCGTCAGCCCGCTCAGGTCCACGCTGGTGATGGTGATGGTGTCCGCCGCCTGCCCCGCCCAGATGACGAGGTCATTATTGAAATCACCCCCGGAGGCGTCGTAGCGGATGGTGGCCGGGGCCAGGCCCGTGATCGCGCTGTTCGTAAGCACGGCATCGGCTGCGACTAGGCTGTCGTAATCACTGATGTACAGGGCATTGCTGTCTGCACCTCCGTCCAGAATGAGTTCGCCCTGGATTCCGTCCAGCGTACCGTCGGCGGCCTGCTGGTTCAGGAAGTGGCCATTCGCCGTGGAACTGACGTGGAAGCTGTCGGCTCCGGATGCGGAATCAATCAGTGTCTGCGTTGCCGCATGCGTGGCCAGGACATTGATGGTGTCGTTACCGGTGCCAGTCTGGATCTGCAGGGTGTCGATGCCGTAGTAGTTGATGCCGTCGGCGCGCGTGGCCAGTTGCACGTCCCCGGCCAGGTCCTGCGTGAGAATCCGGTAGTTCTCGTACTCGCCCTGGAACGCGAAGACCAGGTCGTCACCGGCAACAGTGACCGACAGGTGGTCGGTCTCCGGATAGTACAACCGGCGCACGTCAGTATTGTTCGGGTTGAACAGGTAGGTCAGCTTCTGGAAACTGCTGGTGTTGTTCAGCACATCCGCTGCGTTGAAGGTCACCGTTCCCAGCACCTCGCCGGCATGGTCCGGATCATCCGGCGCGTACACGCTCAGCGTCACATCACCCGAGTTCACTGTCACGGTCTGTATGGTGGTCAGGCTGGTTTCCATCGCGCCCTGCAGCAAGTCGATGAGGCGGGCGCGTGGCGCGAACGCCGTCGTTTCAGAAACCTGGTACTCGGCGGGGACAGCCTGCACCCTGCTGAAATCAAAACTCGTATCCGCCGGGTCGGTCGGCGTCACCGCATAGGTGATCACGCCGCCCACCTCCGTCCTGGTCACGGTGAAGTCCGCCGCGTCAGCGAGATACAGTTGCGCCAGCGCATCGCGGAAAGCATCGGCCGTCGCTGCAGGCACCAGCGCCAGGGAGTCGGCCTCATTCTCGCCCAGGAACAGACGATAGCTTTCCGTGACATCCGTCAGGGTCACGGAGAGGGAAGAGGTAGACGGGTCGCCCGCCACCACGTCGATGACCGAACCCGTCACCACGCCCAACTGGAAGTCGACCCGGGCGCCGTCGACGTCGAACAGCGGTGAGATGCCAATCTCGAAGGTGTTCAGACCATCATTCACCAGCGGGTCGTCGGTGGTGCGCACCGAGACCACGCCGCCAGCACGTCCGGCGCCATAGAGCGCGTCCAGTTCCGCATCGATTGCCGACAACAGGTCACTGCTGTCCGGTTCCGCCACGAGAGCAAAGCTGATCGACCGGGATTGCACGACAGACTTGGCATCGCCCAGCGAAACGGCGAATCGACGTGCAGTTTCCGGGAGTACGAGCGTGAACTGCTCCGTGAACGCGAGGCCCGCCGGCCCTGCCGGAATCACGGTCTGGAGCGTCGGGATGTCGATCCCGGCCGCGTCCAGCACGAAGGAGACCTCGAACCGTTTCACCACGTCCGAAGCGAGCGCGCCGTCCAGCAGGCGAACACGGATATTGGCCGCATCCTGGCCGGTCAGCTGGCTGATCGCGGTGACCAGTTCCGCCGCCCCGGCATCCCAGTTCAGCGCGACCTCGGCCAGTCCTTCGCCCAGGGACAGGAGATACTGGCCCTGCTCGGCCTGGATATCGAGCACGAAGGTCTCCGGTACGCTGGGCATGTCCAGTCCGGTCAGCGTGGTGTCAGTCAGCCAAAGCGTATTTGCATTGGTATCGGCGCTGTCATCGACAATCAGCGTATTGACCGCCGCATCGTCTCCGACCACTGTCAGCAAACCCAGAATCTGATCAACAATGCCGTCGTCACTGCTGACCGTGAGGGTGTTGGTATTGCCACCCGCAGTACCCGCCTGCAGGTACGCCGTGGTATGTCCGGAAACAGTTTTCACGTGGAGCGTGTTGGTGCCACCCGCCGTGTAGATGTTGGTGGCGCCGAAATGGGTGCTCTCGACAGTAAGGGTGTCATCGCCACGGCCCAGGTACAGATTGACCTCTTCCAGACCGCTGTA
>JBFKXW010000054.1:0-10760 GCA_041637915.1 Pseudomonadales bacterium
GGACCGGGTTCATCGGCGGCTTCCTGTTCGGCTTGCTGATCTACCCCCTGAACTGGCCGCTGCTGGCGCCCTTTCATGTTCCGGTGGAATACAACGGGACGCTGGTCACGGTGGCTGACCTGCAGGGCTACCAGTACATCCGCACGGCGATGCCGGAGTATGTCCGCATCATCGAGGAGTCCACGCTGCGCACCTTCGGAGAAGCCGTCACCCCGCTGACGGCGGTGTTTGCTGCCTTTATCGCCATCCTCAATTACTGGTTCTGGGTCTGGATCGGATATCTGGGTGCGAAGGCGATCTGGATCCGGAAGGTGGTGTGACGATGAAGCATTCCTGCTCGCGGCGGGTGCCGCTCCTACCGGTGGTAGCGCTGTTTTTCACTGTGTTGGCGACGGATCTGGCCCTCGCCCATGGCGAGCGGGCGCAGCAGCCCGGGTTGCGCATGCGCAGCGTGCACTGGGTGGATCTGGAGGTGTTCCCGAAACAATTGAAAGTGGGTGAGAGCCTCACCATTCGTGGCAAGTTCATTCCTTCGAAATTCTGGCCGGAACATATGGCGTCCATCGCGGACACCGCGTTCCTGAACGTCGGCGTGCCAGGCCCCGCATTTCTGCGCATCGACTCGCGCGTGAATGGCGTGCCGATGATCCGCTCCACCGCGTTTGAGATCGGCAAGCTCTACGAGTACGAAATGACGCTGCGCGCCCGCACGGCCGGTCGCTATCACGTGCACCCGGTCATCAGCGTCAAGGATGCCGGGCCGATCATCGGCAACGGCCTGTGGGTCGAGGTCCTGCCGGGGGTCGGCGAGTTTCAGGCACCGGTCAAGACCCTGCTGGGCGATACCATCGATCTGGAGACCTATGGGCTTGCCAACGTCCTGGCGTGGTCTGCGTTATGGTTCGGTCTCGGCCTCGCCTGGTTCGGTTACTGGCTCACCAAATGTCCGATCATCATTCCGCGCTTCCGGCGCGTCAAGGAACTGGGCCCCGAGCACGCGGATGAAATCCTGACCCCTGCAGACCGCAAAGCCGGCGCCCTTTTCTTTACGGTCACGCTCGTGCTGATTACCGGCGGTTACTTCTGGGCAGAGGAACGCTGGCCCATCACCACGCCACTGCAAACCGGCAAGATCGATGTGCCACCCAGAGAACTCAACAACGAGCATGTGGACGTCCGGGTGCTGGATGCCCGATACCGGATACCGGGTCGTAGTTTCCGGCTGGAGATCGAGGTGACCAACCGCGGGCGCAAAGCCCTGCAGGTGGCTGAGTTCACAACGGCGACCGTGCGCTTCCTGAATGCACAATTGCTGAACGATGCCCCGCAGGATTCGCATGATCTTGTTGCGCAGGATGCCCTGCGCGTCGAAGGGGGTGCAATTCCACCGGGCGCAACGCGTACACTGGTGCTTTACGCTGAGGATGCACTGTGGGAAACCCAGCGCCTGACCACACTGATTTATGATCCCGACTCCCGCTTCGCCGGTCTGTTGCATTTCCTGGATGCCGAGGGGAACCGCACGCTGGTGGAAATTGGCGGACCGATGATTCCCCGCTTCACATGATGACTCGTCCCCTGCGTCTGCGTCATTGGATAGGCGCATGGATCCTGTTGATGCCCGCACTGGTCAGCGCGCATGGCGGCGTCTCCATGGAGGACGATTCCTGCATTCTGCGCATCGGCAAATATCGGGCGCACTTCACCGGCTACCAGCCGGAGCAGCGTGCCACCCAGGAATTCTGTGAAGATATCCCCGAGCAGGGCCGTGCCATCATCGTGGTTGATTTTATCGATGAGGAACTCCGCAGCATGACAGTGGAGTTTCGGATACTGCGCGATGTGCAGTTGCTGGGTAATAATGCACGTTATGAGCAACTCGGCAGTGAAAAGGATATCCAGCAGGCCACACTGCTGGAGCGGGACGCACGGGCCTATCCGCGTGGCACCGTGCACGTCGAGCAGGCCTTCCCGGAGGGCGGTCGCTTCATCGGCCTGGTACGCGCGACCAACCCGCAAACCGGAGAGCAACTGGTCAGTGTGTTTCCGTTCAGCGTCGGCGTCACCAGTTACTGGAAGTATCTCCCCTGGTTTCTCCTCGTACTCGGGGTCAGTGGCGGGCTGGTCCTGCTCACCGGCGGCCGCCCGCCCGAAAGCACGGCACAGCAACAGGAATAACCGCTCTTGAGGATGCTGCTTGCACTGGCATTGCTGGTCGCTGCCTTGCTGGTGTTTCCTCCGGCGCTCCTGCCGGCCTCCTTCCAATTGCAACTGGCGGCCTGGTTCGGGCCCGCTGCCTACAAGGCGCCGCCCCCCACCGTTGCCGTTGGCCCCGGGTCGGTGGCGTCTGAATCGGCCTGTCCGGAAGATCTGAAAGGGTGGCGCGAAGCCCAGCAGATCGAAGGGGTCGATATTGCCGCGGCCCGGGTGTGCAGCCCAGATAATCCACACCTCGTGGCGGCCGCCGTGCGGGGCACCAACCGGGTTTCGCAGGGCACGCTGATGGCCGCGGGCCTGACCCCGGATGCGGTGGAGAAAGGCGCTGACCTGGACGGGGATGGTGATCCGGATGAAATCACCGTCCGCCTGGAAGTCGCGGAACTGAATGGCGCATCACCGGACCAGCCGGACCCCATTGCCACCTACGACATCGCGCCGGGCATTCAACCCGGCCTGTGGGTATTCGTGCCGAAAACATTTGGTATGGCGACAGAGAACTTCGAATCCGTGGTCGCCAGACGGGAGTTGCGCGCGCCCTCACCCGCACTGCGTTTTGAAGCCGGCGATCGCGTGCGCATCGTGCTGGAAAACACCCATCACATGCCGCACACCATCCACCTGCACGGAGTCGACCATCCGTTCGTGGATGCCAACGGGGAAGGCAATGACGGCGTGCCGCAGGTGAGTGAAATGCCCGTTATGCCGGGGCAGGCCCGCAGCTACGAGTTTGCTGCGCGGCAGACCGGCACGATGTTCTATCACTGCCACGTTCAGCCCGACGTGCATGTACTCATGGGACTTCAGGGCATGATCGTGATTGAGGAAAACCAGCCCGACAACTGGCTGCAGACCCTGAATATTGGTGCGGGGCAGGTACGTGTCCCCTCCCGTGCTGTCTCGGCAGCCTATACGCAGGAATATGACCTGCACTATCAGGACATCGACAAAGAGATGAACAACCTCATCCAGCGCACACCGGGCACCCGGCAGACTGTGCGCGAGCTGCACCGCGACTATGACATCACCGACAGCACGCCGGACTACTTCCTGCTCAACGGTCGCAGTTTTCCCTACACGTTTCGGGAATCCATCGTCACTGCCACGGAGAACGAGAAGATCCGCCTGCGAATTCTCAATGGCGGACGGGAATCCATTGCATTGCATACGCATGGCCACAAGGTCACCATCACCCATCGCGACGGTGTCGCCGCCACGCCGGAAGTGCGCGATGTCGTCAGCCTGGCCCCGGCGCAACGGCTGGATGTCACGCTGAACACCACCAACGACGGTCTGCACAGCTACGGTCCGGGCATCTGGTATTTCCACGATCATCATGAACGGGCTGTCACCACGGATGGCATCAGTCCGGGCGGCAACATCAGCGCGATCGTGTATGAGAAGTATCAGGGAGAAAACGGTTGGCCCCGCACACAGGGCGTGTCCTGGGCACCGTATTTCACGCCCGAGTACTACCAGCGCAAACTGCCAGTCTGGCAGGCATATGATCCGCTCGGTTTTTTCGGTGACCCGGAAAAAGATGCGGTGTTCGAGTGGCGCGCCCTGCTCTCCGGGCTGTTGCTGGGAGGCGCGATCGCTCTGCTGCTGGGACGGCGAAAAGCCTGAGGAGAACGGGTCGCACCGACCGGCACGACCACCCGGTTTCACTGAATCATCGCTCATATGCCAGGGTGGCGGATTACGTTAGAATATGCTGTTTTCATATTTTTGTATTATTTACTATGCCTACCGGCATGGTGTGCAGTCCCAACCATACAGGCACTGACTAATGCTTCGTTATTACGATCAGACCGAAGAAACCACCGAGCGAGTCATGCTCCCTGTCGATCAGTTGACGATCGGCATGCAGGTGGTCGAACTGGACCGCCCCTGGAGTGAAACCAACTTCCTTTTTCAGGGCTTCGTGATCAGCAGCAAAGAAGATCTGCAGGATCTTCGCGAACAATGCAGCTATGTCTACGTGGAAGTATCCAAATCAATCCGTCGCGAAGCGCAAAACCAGGGTGGTGGCGGGCTGGCGTCACGACGCCGGGATGAACCGAAGCGCCCGCAGCCGGGCGAACGTGTGCAATGGGTCAAGCAGGTCCCCATCGAACGGGAAATGACCAAGGCCCGCGGCTCATTTCAGCAGGCCCGTGAGTTTGCAAAGAACTCCATGGCGGCTTTGCGGATGGGTATGGAACTCGATGTGGAGGCGGCAAAGGAAACGATGAAGGAGTGTGTGGAGAGTCTCCTGCGCAATGAGGATGCAATGCTCTTTCTTACACAGATCAAGAACCGGGATGAGTACACGGCACAGCATTCCATGAATGTCGGCACCATGGCGGCAGCGTTTGGTATGCACCTGGGCCACACACAGGCTGAAGTCGAGCAACTGGGTCTCTGCGGGCTGTTACACGATGTGGGGAAGGTGCGTGTGCCGGAAGCGATTCTGAACAAGCCCGGGCGGCTCACTGAAGAAGAAATGACCGAGATGAACAAGCACACGCTGTACGGTCGAAATATCCTGATGGGAAAGTCGGGACTTTACCGCGGCGCCATTGATGTGGCCTATGCGCATCACGAGCGCCTGGACGGCACCGGATATCCGCGCAAACTGGAGGCACACAAGATTCCCTACTACGCGCAGATCGTGAGCGTGGTGGACATCTACGACGCCATCACCAGTGCCCGTTGTTACAAACCGGGGATGGCGCCACACCGCGCGATGGAGATTCTGAATCAGATCAAGGGCACCCATATCAAGGAGGATCTGATTCACGAGTTCCGCAACTGGATGGGTGTCTACCCGCCGGGCAGCCTTGTCGAACTCAACACGGGCGAGGTCGCGGTTGTGGTGTCGGTTCCGACCGAGAAATCAAAATTACGCCCGCGCGTGCTGGTCGTACTCACTGCCGACAAAGAGCACAGCGAAAACGAGTTCTTCCTGAACCTGGAATCCAGACCCGCGACGAATGAGGGTCAGATTTATACGATCAAGCAGGGACTGCCCACTGGTGAATATGGAATCGACATTTCCAAATACATCGACCGGGGAGCACTCGAGGGCAGTCGCTGACATGCAACGCGTGGGACAGACACTTTGAACAGGGGGTCCCTGCAACAGCTTTTTGCAGTATCGCGCATCGCCCTGATCATCGCCTGTGCATCCTTTCCGAGTTCGGTCAACGCGCAGCAAACGGACGCCCACGCACACCACCATCACCACCATGCCATGTCGCTGGATGCGGAGGGCATGGTCATGAACAGCAATGCAGAGAAACTCCCGGAGGATTGTCGCGCGGTCTCTGGCGAAGTGCAGATTACCGTGCACGCCGGCACCGGCTACGCGGAAGACTTCCCGGACACCGTCTTTGGCCTAGATGCGCACGAATGGCGCGTGCCGCCATGCAGCCGGGTTCGGGTCACGTTTGTCAATGAAGACCAGGTGCGCCACCAGTGGATGGTGCACGGGCTGCCGCGCTACCTGTACCCACAGGGCATGTTCCATCTGGAGGCGGCCGGTGGTGCGACCAAAACCTGCTTGCTGATCGTACCCAGCGACAACCGCACCTACCTCGTGCACTGTGACCTCGCACAACACATGGAACGCGGCATGAAAGCGCAGCTGGTGGTGGGCACGGGCTCCGGCGACCTGCCTTCAATTCCGGGCATCACTTCGCCGCTGTGGCGGCCATAATCGTCGACCGTCCTAGCGCACTTCGGCACCCTGGATCAGCAACTGAATGAAGTGATGGATGTTCACGTCGGTCTGCACGCTGGCCGAGGTGAACTCGATCCCCAGCCGGTAGCGTTCACCGGAGGGAAAAACCTTCAGCACCTTGGCGTACACATCCGTGGCCTGATACCCAATCAGGGACAGGTCCATCTCCATTTTCATCTCGGCACGCGCGGGCAATTCTGTTTCTACTTCTGCGAGCACGCCGTGATAGCTGATGTCCAGCAGATGCCCTTTGTAGACAGTCTCCTGAATGCTCTTGTCGTCGCCCACCAACTGGAAGGCAAAGGGGATGTGGACCTCCACCCGCGGACTGCGGCGGATCTCCTGGCGAGGCACCTCCAGATCCAACGACGGAATCCCGAGCACTTCATGCAGCACGACCGGCACCGTCTTGCCCTTCACCATGACCTCTTCCGGTTCTGCGGTCTTCACCAGCCCGCGACACAAATGGTAGGTGCTCTCACTGATCAACACCTGACCGCGCAGGCTGAACGTCTCGATCCGTGAGGTCAGGTTTACTTCATCGCCAATCACGGTGTATTCCGAGTACAGTTCAGAGCCCAGGTTTCCGGCCATGACCGATCCCGTGTTGATCCCGATGCCCATGAACAGTTGTGGACGCTGTGTCTGTTTGTGAACGAGGTTGATCCGGTTCAATTCGAGTTGCATGCGCACCGCGCATTGCACGGCGCGCTCCGCATCATCCGGCCGCGCGTTCGGGGCCCCAAACAACACCATGATGGCGTCCCCCATGAACTTGTCGATGGTACCGCCGTGTTCCAGGATGATCTGGCTCATCTGTGCGAAGTAGGCATTGAGGACATCCAGCACGACGCCTACCGGGTAGTTTTCGGAGACCGAGGTAAATCCACGCAAATCGGCCAACAGGATCGTCACCTGGCGGTCACTGAAATTCTCGGTGCCGGTGGCAACGCTGGGGTGAGGCTCTGCGCTCCGGATGATCCTGCCCAGCGCTGCCATGCCTTCCACACTGAGCGGTGTGCCGAATTCATCCCTGATCAGCGCCTCGATCTGGTCCTGAATGCGCTTGTCCGATTCCTCCGGCATGCCGCTACCCCGCAGATTGGCGCGTCGCGCCAAGGAAATCGATCATGTCCGCTGCCAGCCGGTTGTGTGCTTCCATCGGCACAAAGTGACTGGTGCCAGAATAGACCCGGTGGGATGTATCCGGGTGCAGGGCACGAAACCTGCGAACCCCGCCCGGAAATATTGTAGATCCACGCGCAGCTTGGACCAGCAAGACCGGGCAGGCAAGCGCTTCCACCCAGGGCCAGGGGTCATGTTCCGTCGTGGCAAACTGACGCGCTTCCCATTCGGGTTCGCAGCAGAGTGTCACCTCACCATCCTCCTGACGGAAACCATGGCGGACATAAGCAGCCAGAAAGGCATCATCCCAGTCCGCGAACACACGCTTTCCGCGGTACGTCTGCAGGGCCGTCTCTACGTCTGCGAACCGTCGCCTGCGGCGCAGTGCGCCCTGCACCAGCGGGTGACGGTGGCCCTGCCCCACGCGTTTCAGCCCGCCAAACACCAGTGCTGGCGGGCCAGCCATGAGGATCGGGTCCACCAGGCACAGCCCGGAGACGGCCGGACCCAGTCGTGCCGCCGCCGCCAGGCTGCACACCGCCCCGACCGAATGGCCGGCCAACAGCAAAGGTTGCTGTTGCGTGGCCAGAAAACCGGTCAGATCCTCATAAAAGGGTTTCCAGTCCTGCAACCGGTCCGGGTCGGCGGCAGCCTGGGAGTGACCATGACCGCGCATGTCCCAGGCCAGGACATTGAACGCACTGCTGAGTTGGCGCAAAAGCGGCAGATAGGTGTACCCATGAAAGCCGTTGGCATGCGCCCAATGCAGCAAGGGTCTGTCGGGCAGAAACGGAAACCGGAGAATCGAAAACGATTCTCCGGTTCCGTTCGTATAGTGGATGCGTTCCGGTTCGATGTCCGGTCGCGGGTCAGCCGCCAAAGTCATCCAGCAGGATGTTTTCCGGCTCCACGCCCTGATCCTCCAGCATCTTGATCACGGCGGCATTCATCATCGGTGGCCCGCACATGTAGTACTCAATATCCTCAGGCGCGGGGTGTTTGCTGAGATACTCTTCCAGCAATACGTTATGAATGAAACCGGTCATACCTGTCCAGTTATCTTCCGGTTGCGGGTCAGACAGCGCAATGTGCCACTCGAAGTTTTCATTCTCTTCGGCAAGCTTGTCGTACTCATCGACATAGAAAAGCTCCCGCAGGCTGCGGCCACCGTACCAGAAGGTAATCTTCCGCTTGGAGTTCAGCCGCTTGAGCTGATCAAAAATATGCGAACGCATGGGTGCCATACCGGCACCACCACCGATGAAGCACATCTCGTTGTCGGTTTCGCGGGCGAAGAACTCGCCAAACGGCCCATACACCCCGATCTTGTCACCCGGCTTCAGCCCAAAGACATAGGAAGACATCTGTCCCGGCGGGAAGTCCGTGCCCGGCGGTGGCGTGGCGATCCGGATGTTGAACTTCAGCAAACCGAGCTCTTCGGGATAATTGGCCATGGAGTAGGCCCGGATGATGGTGTCGCTCACATGCGATTCATGCTTCCAGAATTCATAACGATCCCAGTCGCCCCGGTACTCTTCCTCGATGTCAAAGTCCTTGTATTTCACATGGTGCGGCGGTGCTTCCAGCTGGACATACCCCCCCGCCTTGAAGTTCACCCGTTCCCCTTCCGGCAACTTGAGCACCAACTCCTTGATGAACGTGGCCACGTTATGGTTCGAGATCACCTCGCATTCCCACTTGCGCACACCGAAGACCTCTTCGGGCACTTCCACCTTCATGTTTTGCTTCACCGGCACCTGGCAGGACAGACGCCACCCTTCCTTGGCTTCGCGCGGTGTGAAGTGGGAGGCTTCGGTCGGCAGGATGGAACCGCCACCCTCACTGACCACGCATTTGCACTGCGCGCAGGTACCGCCCCCCCCGCAGGCAGAGGCCAGAAACAGGTCCTGCTCCGCCAGCGTCTGCAACAGCTTGTTCCCAGCCGGCGCAGTAATGGTCTTCTCGCCGTTGATTTCAATGGTGACGTCGCCGGAGCTCACCAGCTGTTTGCGAGCCATCAGGATGATGCCGACCAGGCCCATCACGATCAGCGTGAACATGCCCGGACCGAGAAGGATTTCACTACCCATAAAAATACTCCTTGTCTTGTCGCTACCGCCTAGAGGGATACACCCGAGAACGACATGAAGCCGAGACTCATCAGACCCACTGTGATGAACGTGACACCCAGACCCCGCAGCCCGGCAGGCACATCACTGTATTTCAGCTTCTCGCGGATCCCGGCGAGGGCCGTGATGGCCAGCGCCCAACCAACGCCCGTACCGAGACCGAATACAACGCTTTCACCGAAGGTGTAATCCCGTTCTACCATAAACAGAGACCCCCCGAGGATCGCACAGTTCACTGTAATCAGTGGCAGGAACACCCCAAGCGCGTTGTAGAGCGCGGGCACAAACTTGTCGAGAAACATTTCGAGAATCTGCACCATGGCGGCAATCACGCCGATGTAGCTCAGCAGGCCCAGGAAGCTCAGATCCACGGCTGCGTAGTCAGCGCCCAACCATGTCAGCGCACCCTCGCGCAGCAGGTCGTTATAGATCAGGTTGTTCACCGGCATGGTGATGGTTTGCACCACGATGACGGCAACACCCAGTCCAATCGCCGTCTGTACGTTCTTCGACACCGCGATGAACGTGCACATGCCCAGAAAGAAAGCCAGGGCCATGTTCTCAACGAACACGGCCCGCACGAACAGGCTGATGTAATGTTCCATGTCAGAGGGCCTCCCGGAATTGCGATTGTGGTGCCATCTTGAACTCCGGCTCCTCCACCTGTTCCGGCTTCCAGGTCCGGATCGCCCAGATGAACAGGCCGATCAGGAAGAATGCGGAAGGCGGCAGAAGCAGCATGCCGTTCGGGTTATACCAGCCACCGTTGTTGATGACCGGCATGATTTCGAATCCAAACAGCTTGCCGGCGCCCAGCAGTTCCCGTGGCAGTGCCACAGCGATCAGCACCACGCTGTACCCCAGGCCGTTACCGATGCCGTCCAGGAAACTCATCCCCGGGCCGTTCTTCATTGCGTAGGCTTCCGCCCGCCCCATGACGATACAGTTGGTGATGATCAGTCCCACAAACACCGAGAGCTGCTTGCTGATTTCGTAGGCATACGCCTTTAACACCTGATCCACCACGATCACCAGCGAGGCGATGATGACCATCTGCACGATGATTCGTATGCTCGAGGGAATATGGTGTCGAATCATGGAGATCGACAGGTTGGACATCGCAGTCACTGAAGTGAGCGCGACACACATGACCAGCGTCACCTGCATGCTCGTGGTGACGGCCAGCGCAGAGCAGATTCCAAGAATCTGCAGCGCGATCGGGTTATTGTCGAAAATCGGCGTGACGACGACGTCTTTTGACTCAGACATCTGTTAAGCCCCCTGCTTGCGGATTTTGTCCAGGAACGGCCCGAAGCCGTTGTCGCCCATCCAGAACTGCACCAGATTGGATACCCCTTTACTGGTCAGTGTCGCACCGGAGAGACCGTCCACTTTGTGTTCAGAACCCGGCTTGCTGGGATCCACACTGCCCTTGACCACTTCAATCGCGGTCTCCCCCTGGTCGTTATAGAGTTCCTTGCCTTTCCAGATCGCCTTCCAGGCCGGGTTGTCGACTTCCCCCCCCAGACCCGGCGTCTCGGCGTGCTCGTAGAAGCCCAGGCCAA
>JBFKXW010000055.1:0-10756 GCA_041637915.1 Pseudomonadales bacterium
GGCGCCTGCTTTTCAGCGGCGACAAGGCCGGCCTGCAGGCCTTGCAGGAAAAAACACTCGGCTGGCAACGGCCTGAAGTCACTGCGAAGATCATGGCGGAGAACAGTGCGCGGCGGTTACGTCTGGGTCACTACCTGCCCGGCATGTGGCAGTTCCGTGGGGACTGGTTCTGGGGCGTCGATCGACTGGTTTACCTGAAAGAGGCACTGGAGGAGGCTGGCGGCTGGCGCGGGCCGGCCGCGCCGCCCTGGTACCGGGATCCGACCCAGGCCAATCTGCCCTCTTTTGAAGGGGAACTGCCGTCACTGGAGTTCTTCTTCAGTTTTCGCAGTCCGTATTCTTATCTGGCGGCCATGCAGCTGCGGGATTCCCTGCCCGAACTGGGTTTGGAGTTGCAGGTCCGTCCGGTCCTGCCGATGGCGATGCGTGGGTTCCAGGTGCCGCGCTGCAAGCGGCTCTACATCGCGCGTGACACGCGACGTGAGGGTGAGCGCAGAGGGATTCCGTTTGGCCGTATCGCGGATCCGATTGGTGCCGGCGCAGAGCGTTGTCTCAACACCTTCCGGCTCGCCGAGGGTGCAGTGCAGCAACTGGACTTCTGCTGCGCCGCCGCGCAGGCTGCTTTCGCGGAGGCAGTGGACGTGGCCAGCGATGACGGCCTGCGTTATGTGTGCGAGCGGGTTGGCATCGACTGGCAGCGGGCGCACGACAATCTCGCGGCCGGTAGTGATCTGCAATATGCAGAAGACAACCGCGAAGCCCTGTTTGCTGCGGGATACTGGGGCGTGCCCTGCTTCAAACTGGGTGACTTCACCACGTGGGGACGCGACCGTTTCTGGATGATCCAGGAAATCGTCCGCCGCCACCGGGAAAAAACCTGAGGACCCGCGCCCCGTGGGAGCGGCGCGAGTCGCGACCGGTGTTCGCCGATACCACGATCACCTGACACCGGCCCGCTCATCGCGCCTTGCAGCGCCCGTACGGCACGCAGGAGCGATTCCGGTAAACGTATCCGGTAGGAGAGCGGCACCAGCAGCGATCAGCCTGGGGAGAACTCCGCTCCACTGAGACCGAGCGCCCCCAGCTGCGCCTGCTCCGCTGCAGAGAGCCGCTGCCACTCTGCACAAAGCTGCTGCCAGACCCGCACCTGAAACGTCTTTACCACATGCCGGAATGGTGTGCCGTCGATTTCTCCGTTATAGAGGGCCTCGTGCCGATTGAAAGCGGTCTCGTTCCAGACGCGCTGACCGGCATCCCGAGCCCTCCGCCAGGCCGCATGGTTTTGACGCATCAGCGGCAGAAAAACCCGACGAATCTCATCGAGAAGCGGCCGCAGCAACGCGGTGTCCGTCACGGGGGGGAGGTCTCGCACAGGAAGCGCGTCATCGCCATGCAGGCGCACGAGCCAGGCATGCAGGCGGGGTGCCCGTTCCTGCAGGATGCGATTGCTGGAAGGGTCCGCCAGATTCATGCCGAGTTCACCGTACAGGCTGGCATCGGCCAGGGTGAACCGCTCCCCGAAAAGAAACGCCTGCCGGGAGAACAGTGGTTCCAGCGCCGCCAGCAGCTTCAGAAAGCTGTCCTCAAGCAATGCATGGGTCGCCGGGAAGCCCGGGCGTGCCGGGGGTTGGCGTGCCGGGGGCAGTCCGGCGATTTGAAAGGCCTCCGGTGCCACACTAAACAGATAGGGCAGACGCCGCGTTTGGCGCGCGGAAAAACGTGCGGCGCGGGCCTCTGCGCCCGGCCCGAGCAGCACACCGAATTCGCGGGATACCCGCTGGCCCGCATTATTGTCCCGTGCCGACACTTTCCAGCGCTGATGGTGGACCAGATACAGGCCCCATTCGTCCCAGAACTCGTCGATGAGACGGACCAGAAAGCGAACGACCGGCTCCACCGGCGTGAAACAGGCGTCGTCCGGACGGTTGAGGTCCAGCCAGTTGGCAATCGCCGTGGAATCGTAAAGGTTTTCCCCCGCAGGCCCGAATACGAAGGGCACCAGCGGGAATTCATCCTCGGCAGTCATTCTGGGCCAGGTCAGTGGCAACAGGCCGCGTATCAGGGCCTCGCGGCGCAGTGCATACCGCAGTGCCTGCCCAAAGTGACTTTCCGCCGGGGCGAGTTGGCACGGCACCCGCGCCTGCCGGTACAGGCGCAGGACTTTCAGCGTGAAGGGGGAAAGTTCCGAGCCCCAGATCACCCAGTGCGTCGTGCTCACTGGCCGGTGAAGTTCGCTGTTCGCTTCTGCACGAATGCCATGACGCCTTCCATGGCGTCCTTGCTGTTTCCCACGTCATCCTGTGCGGCAGCTTCGCGTGCCAGTTGCGGCTCGAGCTCGCCATCCACACTGGCATCCACCAACTGCTTGATGGCGCCATAGGCACGCGTGGGTCCGCTGGCCAGTCGCTGCGCCAGCGCTTCTGCCTCGTGTTGCAGTTGGGTATCGTCCACCACGTCATTGATGAGTCCCCAGGATTCCGCGGTTTCCGCGGGCAGGTCCTCGCCGGTCATCATCCACTTCAGGGCGCGAGCCCGGCCGATCAGGCGCGGTACCGTCCACGTGCTGCCCGCATCCGGGATCAGGCTGATGCGAACGAATACCTGAATGAACTTTGCAGATCGTGCGGCGAGAATGATGTCTCCCGCCAGCGCCAGGCTGCAGCCAGCGCCCGCTGCGATCCCGTTCACTGCCACCACGATGGGTTTGGGCATCTCGCGCATCAGTTGGACAACCGGGTGATAGCGGGTGTTCAGCGTGGAGGAATAATCGATCGGCTTGCCCGGTTCGAACTGGATGCTGCCATCAGTCAGGTCAGCGCCCGCGCTGAACGCACGCCCTTCACCGGTGAGCAGGATGCAACGCACCGTGGGATCATCGGCGGCAGCCTCCAGGGCTCCGCGCAGTTCCTCCATCATGACGCCGGACAGTGCATTGAGCTTGTTTGGCTGGTTCAGCGAAATGCGGGTCAAGCCGTTTTCCCGGCTGACGATGATCTGTTGGTAACTCACGTGGATGTTTCTCTCTGCTGCAGGTGGGTGTGGTTTCATGGTCCCGGAGCGTATCGGGGATACCTCGCGAATAACACTCGGAATCCGCTCAGAATCCGCTTTCTGGCATGGTAAGCAGGGTGTCGTCCAGGCTTTCCAGCAGGGCGGCCTGACGTTCGATGCGTGGTAATTCATGCAGGAAGAAGTAGCGACAGGTATGCAGTTTTCCCTGCAGGAAATCTGTATCACTGTTGCCGCTGGCCAGTGTACGGCAAGCCTGCCTTGCCATGCGCAGCCACTGCCAGGCAATGATCGTGTGTCCGAGCATCTCCAGGTACTCCCAGGAGTTTGCCAGGAAACGATCCAGATCACCCTGCATGGCGACCCCACATAGCTTCATGGTTGTGACGGTCACGGTGGCACAGGCCTGCTCGAGTTGCGCGCAGTAAGGGGCCAGGGCGGTTTCTTCGCTGGCCCCCGCGATGTCTTCCCGGATGTGGTTCATCAGCAGGCGAAAGGCCGCGCCATTCTGCATGGTGACCTTGCGGCCCAGTAGGTCGAGCGACTGAATGCCATTGGTCCCTTCATGAATCGGGTTGAGGCGGTTGTCGCGATAGATACGCTCCAGTGGGTAGTCTCGCGTGTATCCATACCCCCCGAGGACCTGCAGACCCCAGTAGTTGGACTCGACGCAGAAGTGGGATGGCCATGCCTTGATGATCGGCGTCAGAATATCAAGCTCCTGCTGGTAAGCGGACTGCCGCTCCGCGTCCTCGCTACAGGCGAGTTCGTCCACCAGTTTGGCGCCGTAAAAGCACAGCGCCAGCGCCCCTTCACTGAAGGCTTTCTGCTTCAGCAGCATGCGCCGGACATCTGCATGCGCAATGATCATGACCTGATCCTGCATTGCATCCCTCGCTGCCACGGGGCGCCCCTGCGGTCTCGTGCGTGCGTATTCAAGGGAGTACCGGTATCCGGCGTAGCCGAGTGCTGCGGCCCCCAGTCCGACGCCGATTCGTGCCTCATTCATCATGTGAAACATGCAGCGAAGACCATTGTGTGCCCCACCGACCAGGTAACCGGTTGTCGCGCCGCTTTCTCCAAAATTCAGCAGCGTGTTGGTGGTGCCGCGATACCCAATCTTGTGATTCAGTCCGGCCAACGCGATGTGGTTGTGATGCTCCGGAATGCCCTGCGCATCGACCCGATATTTGGGGACGATGAAAAGGGAAATTCCCTTCGTGCCCGCGGGGCCGCCGGGAATCTTGGCGAGCACCAGATGGATGATATTCTCGCTGAGGTCGTGTTCCCCTCCCGAGATCCACATTTTCGAACCCTTGATGCTGTAGCTGCCGTCGGCCTGCGGAATGGCCTGTGTGCGGATGTCCGCCAGTGAGGAACCGGCCTGCGGTTCCGACAGGCACATGGTGCCGAACCAGCGCCCCTCGATGAGCGGGCGCATGTAAAGATCCTTCTGCTCTGAGCTCCCGAAAGCAGCAATGAGGTTGGCGGCCCCCATGGTCAGAAAAAAATATGCAGAAGTGCCGACATTGGCGGCATCGAATTGCGCCATCATGGCCTGGGTCACCAGGTAGGGCAGTTGGGATCCGCCGTCTCCGAAGTCAAACGAAGACCCGATGATGCCGGCCTCGACGATCGCGCCCAGTGCTTCGGAAACCTCGGGAATCATATGCACACGTTCGCCATCGAAGTGCGGCTCTTCCGCATCCGCACGCGCGGCATGATCCGCGAACTTCTCACGGGCGATTCGAGTGGCATTCTCGATGACAGCATCGAAGGTCTGCCGGTCATGCTCCGCGTAGCGTGGGTGGCTGCACAGGGCGGCTGCATTCAGACAGTCATACAACTGAAAATCTATTTCTTGGCGTGGAATCATGGGTCCGTACTTGCATGGTATGTGCCCGTGCCGCAACGGTGTGTTGCGCGGGGCGGCTCGATTGCATTTCCGTCGCGTAGGAGTATCCTCGCCCGGACAACATATGACATTTCTCGTGCCAATAAAAGGAGCCTTTGTCATGAAGCTTTACACCACCCCCGGCGCGGTAAACCCAGCGCGCGTGCACTTTCTGCTGGATGAAAAAGGAATCGGGATTGAGCGGGTGCCCGTCGTGCTGATGCAGGGCGAGCACAAGAAGCCGGAGTACCGCTCCATGGCGCGGAATGGTCTGGTTCCAACGCTGGAGCTGGACGATGGCAGTCACATCTGTGAGTCCGTGGTGATTGGCCGATACCTGGAAACGCTCTACCCTGAACCGAACCTGTTCGGCGTCGATGCGCGCGAGCAGGCGGAAATCCACATGTGGGACCGTATCGTCGAGTTGCAGGTCATGATGCCCTTTGCCATGTGCTTCCGGCATGGCCATCCGGCGATGGCGGCGCTGGAAGATCAGGTGCCTGAATTTGGCGCCAAGCAGAAGGAGGTGGGACAGAAGAAACTGAAGGTGTTGGAGAAGCAACTGGCCGGGCAGGACTTCATTGCCGCGGGCCGGTTCACCAACGTGGACATTTCGCTCTGGTGTGCCATCCGGTTCTTCTGGAAAAGCGGCGCCGACGTAATCCAGGAGTACCCCACGCTGGCGGCCTGGTATCAGCGTGTCGGCGATCGGCCGGCCGCCCAGACTGCGTACAAGTAAACGGGAGAGCAGCATGATAGACCTGTACACGGCGCCGACGCCGAATGGACACAAGGCCTCCATCGCCCTGGAGGAGATGGAAATCCCCTACGAGGTGCATACGGTAAACATTCTCGGTGGGGACCAGTTCAAACCCGAGTTTCTGGCCCTCAATCCGAACAACAAGATTCCGGTGATCGTGGATCGTGACAACGATGACTTCGCGGTGTTCGAGTCCGGTGCCATCCTGATCTACCTGGCAGAGTTGAGCGGCAGATTTTTGCCGACCGAGCAGAAGGCACGTTCCCGGGCACTGCAATGGCTGATGTTCCAGATGGGTGGGATTGGCCCCATGATGGGGCAGGCCAATGTGTTCTTCCGCTACATGCCGGAAAAGATCGAGGTTGCGATCAACCGCTATCAGAACGAATGTCGCCGGTTGTTCGAAGTGCTGGACGGTCAGCTCGGACGCACAGAATGGCTGGCGGGTGGGGAATACACCATCGCGGACATGGCCAACTGGGCCTGGGTGCGCACCCACAACTGGTCCGGCGTATCCGTGGACGGTCTGGAGAATCTGCAGCGTTGGCGTACCACGATGGGCGAACGCCCCGGATGCCGGAAGGGCGTGGAAGTGCCGATCAAGCTCCCCGATCTGACCGACGAAAACGCCGGCGAGCTGGCTGAGGAATTCGCCAGAAACGCGCAAAGCATCGTGCAGAAGTAAACCGGAGGTCAGACATGGAACAACTGCAGGGACGGGTCGCTGTCATCACGGGTGCTGCCTCAGGATTCGGCCGGGAACTGGCGATTCTGTGTGCGCAGGCCGGCATGAAGCTGGTACTGGCCGATGTGGATGATGCCGGGCTGGAGGAAACCAGCGGATTGCTGGAGTGGCCGGATGCCAATGATCAGGCCGATCAGCCGGTCGTACGCGCGCGCTGCAATGTGGCGGTTTACGAGGAGGTGGAATCCCTTGCCAAACTGGCCTGGGAAAAGTTTGGCGGCGCACATTTGCTGTTCAACAACGCCGGGGTTTCGGTCGGCGGTCCACTGTGGACGACCACGCAGGACGACTGGGACTGGGTCATGGGCGTCAACCTCATGGGCGTTGTGCATGGCGTGCGCGCCTTTGTACCCCGCATGATCGAATCGAAGGCGCCCTGTCATGTCGTCAACACAGCATCGGTGGCCGGCCTCACCAGCGTGCCGGGGTCCGGCATTTACTGTGTCAGCAAGTTCGGCGTGGTGACGCTCTCGGAGTGCCTGCATATGGACCTCGCCCTGGCCAAGGCGGACATTGGCGTTTCTGTCCTGTGCCCGGCCTTTGTGCCCACCGGGATCGCGGACGCGGAACGGAATCGTCCGGCGGAACTTTCTGCCAAGAATCCGCTGGCGGCGCCGTTTGAACACATTGCCCGGGAAGCGGTACGACGCGGCCGACTGACCGCGCGGGACGTCGCCGAGCAGACCATGCAGGCGGTGCGGAAGAACCGTTTCTATGTCATTACGCATGAGAAGACGCTCGGTACCATTCGTGAGCGCATGGAGAATATTCTGGAATTGCGTCAGCCGACCAATCCCATGAAAATGCCAGGGTCCTGACCACAAGCAGGTTTTCCGATGGCGGCCAAGCAAAGCGGCGATGATGACTCACTACCCATGCATCTGGTGGACGACAGCATCGGTCCGCCGCCACCCTGGAAGGTGGCGCTCGAGGTTCGGGCTTTTTTCGAGACGGGTGCCGCGCTGGTCGGCTCGCCCCTCCTGAAACGACTGCCTCAGGGTGACGGGCACAGCGTGCTGGTGATCCCGGGCATCGGTCAGGATGACGGTTCAACGATTCTCCTGCGCCGTGCTCTGCGACAGCTTGGCTACGATGCGCGCGGATGGGGGCAGGGACGAAATGGCGGAACCGGACACCTCAGTCCCGGCTTGCGCGTAAGGCTCCGACAGATCGCAGACGAAAGCGGGCAGCCGCTCTCGCTGATTGGCTGGAGTTGGGGCGGCATCTTCGCCCGGGAACTGGCCAAGGAGTTTCCCGAGTCGGCTCGCTGTGTCGTTACCCTGGGTTCACCCTTCACCGGCAATCCCACGGCCAACAGCCTGACATGGCTGTACCGGCTCATGAATGGCCGGCCTGCTGCGGTTCGGCGTCGCTGGTTTGAATTGCGGGAGCCGCCGCCGGTACCGAATACCTCTATCTATTCGCGCACCGATGGCGTGGTGGCCTGGCGGTGTTCCCTGAACGAGCCTGGGGCGCAGAATGAGAATGTAGGCATTATTTCCAGCCACCTGGGCATGGGGCAGAACCCGTTTGCCTTGCAGGTGATCGCCGACCGTCTCTCCCAGCCCGGTGATCGCTGGCGACCTTATCAACCGCCGCCCGCGCTGCGCAGGCTGTTCACGGTTTCTGATCCGGTTTGATGAAGCCTCCTCCCCGGCTGTTGCTGTTTGCCGGCATGGCGGCGGGGTTGGTACTGTCGCTGTATGGGGTGACGCGCGACCCGGCAGCGTCACTGCCCGAGGGCGTCATTGCCCGGGTGGGCGATCAGGAATTGTTGGTGACGGATTACCAGCGCACCGTCAACAGCCTGCAGGCAGAGCGTCGCAAGCCGCTGGATGCAGACATGCGTGCGCAGGTACTGGAGCGATTGATCGACGAGTACCTGCTGTTGCAACACGCCCGGCAGTTGGATCTGAGTTTTCAGGTGCCGACGCTACGCAAGCGCACGGTGGATCAGGTGCTGCAGGTCTTGCGCAACCAGGCCCAGGCGATGGAACCGTCCGAGGGGGAGCTGCAACGATTCCTTGAGGAAAACGCCGGCTACTTCGGGCTGCGCGAGGTGACCGGGCCGGATGCGCTGCAATCCATGCAGACGCAGGTTCTGCGCGAATGGCGACGCCGGGCAGCAGAGGATCTGCTGGCCTCGCTGCTCGAGGAACTGCGCGCACAGGTGTCGGTGCAGGTGCGGTCCGAGTTGCCGTGAGAACCCTCATTCTGCTGATCGGGGTGCTGCCCGTGCTGGCGGTAGCGCATCAGCAAAGTACGTCCTATGGTTCGTGGATGCTGCAGGAATCGGGCGGTGTGTTCGTGTTGCGGGTGAGTCAGCTGGACCTGACCCGCGCCCGGCTGCACCCTGCAGACCCCCGCTACACCGCTGCGCTGCACGCGTACGTGCAGGCGGGCGTCTCCCTGCAGCGAGGCGAACAGGAATGCACTCTCGACGGGATTCGCTCCGACAATGCGGAACCCGGCTGGCTGCGCGTTCGCATGACGTGGTCCTGCGAGCGTGTGCCGGAGCCCTACGCCATCCGTTTTTCCGCATTGTTCGAGTGGGCACCAAACCATGTGCACCTTGCTGCCATCCGTGCCGGGGACGGGCGCCTGCACAGTCGAGTGTTCAGTGCCGGGCGCGAAGTCTGGCAGTCCGATCCGCAGGCGCAGCCGTCAGTGTCCGGTTTTCCATCCTATTTCCGCCTCGGTGTGCAGCATATTCTCGAAGGCTGGGACCATTTGTGTTTCCTGCTGGCACTGGTGCTGTTCGTCCGGCGGTGGCAGACACTCGCGTGGCTGATCACCGGCTTCACGGTGGGGCACAGTGCCACCCTGGCACTGGCGGCGCTCGGCGTTGCCACGCCCGCTGCACGATCCGTGGAGTGGATCATCGCGTTTTCCATTCTGGCGCTGGCGGTTGAGAACGTCTGGCGCAAGGAACAACAGCAGGGCAATTGGCCTCTGGTTCTGTTGGCTGTGGTTGCCGTTGCCGGTGTGGCCGGAAGCGCCCTGACCCTGCTCACGGCGGCCGGCCTCTGTCTGTTCGTGTTTGCATACCTGGAACTGCTGCGACAGCGTGCCGCGCCGGCGGGGCTCGGCGTGCTGATGACGATCGCTTTCGGCCTGTTCCATGGATTTGGCTTTGCCGGTGTGCTGGGCGAATTATCGGTTCCGCCTGACCAGCTGCTGTTCTCGCTGCTGGCATTTAACCTGGGCGTGGAGGCGGGCCAGCTGTTTGCGATTGCCCTGGTCTATCCGCTGTTGTACTGGGTGCAGCGTCAGCATGCGTCCTGGCTGCATCTGCCGAACGCGCTGGCAAGCGCGGCCGCCTGCTACTGGCTCGTCCAGCGCAGTCTGGGGTAGCGAAAAGGATGAGCGCAGCTTACCTCGCTCTCTGCTGGCTGGGCGCATTGATCATTGCAGTCACGCTGCGCAACCGCATCTACGCGGTTTTTTCCGGCTTGTTTCTGGGTGTGGTTTGCCTGGTTTGGGCGCCCCTGTTTCCGGAGGTTTGGCCGGAAGCACGCTGGGTCTTTGTGTGGCTTCAGCTGGTGACGGTCACGCATTTTCTGATGCTGACCCGGCCGCGTCTGCGCCCGGTGTGGTACCGGATGCTGGTCAGCATCCCGGGCCTGTGGTTCATGGCGGGTTCTTTACTGGCGATCCCATGGGCCATCGCAGCGGCGATTGGCTGGACACCTCATGGCTGGTGGCTGCCGTATCTACTGTCGTTGCTCGGTGTTTTTCAGTCCTTGCGGAATCCCGGCGGGGAGGTGGATATCCATATTGACCGCCTCCATGCTGGCGAGTTGTCCCGTCATGCTCAGGAATCCGAGCCATCCGGGCAGGCGCTGAATGTATGCCAGATCACCGATCCACATCTTGGGCCCTTCATGTCCGTGGCGCGGTTGCGCACCATTTGCGAGGACGTAGTGGCCATGCAGCCGGATCTGGTGCTTATCACCGGAGATCTGCTGACCATGGAGTCACAGATGGAACTGGAGGCTGTCATCGAGGCTTTGCAGCCCCTGTCGGCATTGCCAGGCCGTGTCTTCGCCTGCCTGGGCAACCATGACTACGAAGCACGCGGCACAGTGGATCAGGCGCTGGAGCGTATCGGTGGGCACCTGTTGGTGGATGACATGCGGGTGGTGCAGACACCGGTCGGACCGGTGGAAGTGGTCGGCGCAGACTATGTGTTCCGGGGCCGTCGCGACCATCTGCGGGACCTGTTTGCCAGGCTGCCGGCGCGGGGCCGGTTGCTGCGCATTTTGCTTTTGCATGATCCGGGGGGCTTTCGCCACGTGCCGGATGGTGCGGCGGATCTGACGCTCTCGGGGCACACCCATGGTGGACA
>JBFKXW010000056.1:0-10735 GCA_041637915.1 Pseudomonadales bacterium
AAAAAATTGAAATTTCCGATGCGCGCGCTGCGGCCGATGGTGGACAGCGACAGGCTGTACCTGGCTTTCCACAAGGACCGCAGGGAAATTGCCGACCGCTTCGACCGTGTGCTCGGGGAATTGATTGAGGACGGCACGGTGGAAAGGATCTACGCGCGCTATGGCTATGAGTATGAGGAGATTATGCGGGGCGTGGAGGGGGCGACCGACTGATAATATCGGCCATGCTGTCCCATTCCCAGCTAATACGTCCCATCAACAGTTCGACCAGCCCGTGGTCGTATAGATGCAGCCGTCACTGGTACCTCCGACGCCCATCCCCGATGAACCGCCGGTCGGCTTTGTATAGTGGTTCCAGTTGCCTTCGGAATCGTAACTACCACTGCCCTGGCGCGAGTTGTACTCGGTGACGCTACCGTGACTCTGGCTGTTTTTCCAGATGTACCAGTTCGGAGATACCCAAACCCAGAACCCCGCTACGGTCTGGACTCCGCACCACGCGCTAGCATCGTAATAACCATAATCATGGTAATTCCCATACTGCCCCTGGTCTTGGGGGCAATGAACCACCTGCAACAATTCCGAATAATTACCATTGGCCGTGGCGTGCAGGGGAATGTCGTAAGCCAATGCGGCATTTCCGCCCACGCAGATGCAACCAAGAATCAAGACGTTAGGGATACTCTTGCGCATCACGCACCCCCTCAGGCCAGAGTACTACGGTGGATAGCTCCATATTACACCGATGCCGAGTATCACGTGGATCGCATGGGAACGGCTCAGAAAGAGGGGAGTCGCCGCGCTTCCCGGGCCTTCAAGCCAGGTCTCACCGGCGACCAATGCCCGCCCGCACCATGCTCCACCGGGCCATCAGAACGACAACTTCTGCGCCAGCAGCACGATGAACAGCAGCAAGGCACTGGCCAGCAACAAGTTACTCAACATCCGGTTCCGGTTCACCCCCATCCAGTGCACCCGGTTGTTCATGTAGAGCAACGTCGCGGCCAGGAATGGCATGAAAAACGCGCCGGCAACGGCATAGGTCACAGCCAGCCAGATGGGCCTCTCGTAATACAGCATTACGAACGGCGGGCACGCAAGGAAAAACAGGTACGCTCGATAAGCGGGACTGCTCTCCAGCACGTCGGCCCGGGTGGCGACTTGCGAGGTTTGTCCGGCGCCGCGCATCTGGGATACGAAATCCGCGAACAGGTAGGGAACTCCCTGCCAGACCCCCAGCATGGAACTGAAGACCGCGCCCCAGAAACCGACCAGGAAAATCAATGCGTAGTTTTCACCCAGTAATACCGCCAGTTGATCCGCCAACGCCAGCAGGATCGCCGACCCCTTGACCGCTTCCGGACTGGAATGCGCGGCAAGAATCACGATGCAAATTCCGAACAGCGCGGTGATGCCGTAGGCCAAACCCAGGTCGATACGCATGATGCGCAGTTGCCCGGGCCCGGCCCACTGCTTCTCGCGAATCCAGTAGCCATAACACAGCAGGGTCACGCTGCCTCCGACGCCGCCAATCACGCCGAAGATCAGTTTCAATGAACCTTCCGGAACCGACGGGAAAAACCCGCGACCGATTTGCGCCCAGTCCACCTCGAGACGGGCTGTCGCGACCAGCACCGTGATGAACATCAACCCGATGAACAATTTCATCAGTTGCTCCAGTGCCGTGTACCTGCCGCGCAGTACCAGCACCACCGCGACAGCCGAGTGCACCAGTGCCCATTGTTTGACGGTCAATGCCGGAACCAGTGCGTTCGCTGCCAGGCCACAGGCACCCATCAGCGCCGCCGCGACCAGGAACGACCAGAGCAACAGGTACGCGGCAAAGTAGTAGCGGACCCAGGCCGGCAGCCGGTGAATCCATCCCTCCAGGAGCGTTGTACCGGTGACGAGCTGCCACCGGGCCAGCCCCTCGTTAAGCGCCCCCTTCAGCAGGGCTCCGAGCAGTACCGCCCACAGGAGGGCGGTATGAAACTGTACTCCGGCAACGGTCGCGGCAATCAGGTCACCGGCGCCCAGCCCGGTCGCGGCAATGACAAAACCGGGGCCGACCGATTTCCAGAGAGGTGTGTTCATGTCTGACAAGGGATAATTAACACATAATAATTAGAGTTCTTCACAACATGGACGCCGCCCTTGGATCCTGATGAATTGCGGACATTGCTGGATCTCCACCAGGAATGGCTGGAATCCTTCGGCCACGCGGGCGCCCGGTTCGACCTGTCGGGTCAGATTCTGGAGGAAATCAGTTTCAAGCGCATCAACCAGGAGCGATTTCACGTCTACGCCTGCCAGTTCGAGGCACTGATGGCCCTCCTTGCAAAATCGGGCTGGAACCCTGGACTGTATCGGCAGGAACAGAATCACCTGATGAAAAACATGGGTCGGGCGAATCTCGCTCGTGCCAACTTCGAGGCAACCCGGATCGGCAAGGCAGACCTACGGAATTGTAATTTTGTCGAGGCCAGATTCGCAGGGGCAGACATGTCGGGCGCAAACTTCAAAGGCTCAGATTTCAGCCATGCCGATCTGACCGCCTGTAACCTGGAAGGCGCAAATCTCGACCACTGCAGAAACCTGACTTGCGAACAATTGTTATCCGCCCGCATCAACCAGGAAACGATTGTGGACGATACGCTCCGGATCAACTGGGTCTCGGAGCGCGTGTTTGAGTGCGAGAATCTGCTTTTTCCAGGCTCCGATCTCTCTCACAGAAACTTTCGGCACCGCGGTTTTCCATTCGTCGACCTGTCCAACGCCAAAATGACTGACTGCGACCTGATGGAAGCCAGCTTCCTCGAAGCAAACCTGGAAGGGGTCGATTTTCGTGGATCCCGCTTTCATAAGACCAACTTCATGCGCGCAAACCTCGCCGGCGCCAATTTCAGTGGCACACAACTGTGGAACTGTCACTTCGTGGGTGCGAACCTCGAAGGTGCGGACTTTCGGGGCGCCGAACTGCGAATTGCGAAAGAGGGACTCTCGGTAGAGCAGTTACGCTCTGCCATCATCGATGACAAGACGCTCCTGATGGATCACATCAAGTCCTTGCTATAGGTAGAGCGGAACGAAACTAGATGACATCACGAAAACGATATTGTCTGCGCCTGTACGTTTGATTCGCAAATGGAATCCATCCTCGACGCGTGAGACCTCCCAATCGCCCTTTTCCCAGTAAGTTCACAGGGGAACTCCTGAACGGCAGGAGGCAGAGATTCCAAGACCTCGTCGTAAAGCCGGCATGCTTGATCATTCAGTTCAATCAGGATTGCCTGGTTGGTTTCCTTGAACAGCAAGTAGCCATCTTCGAATTTCTTTTGCTGCAAAATTTTCATCCGCGCGCCCCGGCGCCCGCACCACCCCGGTTGAATTCGGGGAAAGTCGATTGCTGGCGCACATTTGCGGCCGCTCGGGAAGCAAATGGCACTCACCCTCGACATGGAAAATCTCCACCAGGTTCTCAATACTCATAGGGGAGAGAAAAGGTCGACAGGATCAACGCGGAACCCGGTGAAGAACATTCGTTGCTGCAACCCAAGGTCACCTGCATGACCCGGCGCCACGCGCTGGGTGCCTGCCTGTTGAGCAGTTGCGTTTCCGTGGCTGCCGCCATGCCGGGCGCGGAGGCTCCCACACCACCTGCAATGGCGACCCACCCCGACACGGCCACGCTGCGGGAATGGGTCGGTGACATGAAGCACCAACCACGCGGGCCCTTCCAGCACATCCGCTGGTTCTGCAAGGACGGCTCGGTGCTGGAGCCCAAACCCTACGCCTGCGAGAACCATGGCGGTGGTGTCCAGCACGGCGAATGGTCGGAGCAGACTCGCCGGATCCGCGCCGCCGGGTATCCCATTGCCAATGTGCTGGCCGACCTCACCCCTGAACAGGTGATCGGTCCGGATGCGGAGTCCGGGTTCCTGTCCCTGCTATTGCTGGAAAAGTTCCTGATCGCTTTCGACAACGGCTGGATCTTCCGCCAGGCCCGCGCCTATCGTGGCGCACTGCAGGAGTACAACGAGCAGGACAGCGCGACCGCCATCCTGACCGCCATGTTGGAAGACCCGGGGACCCGCACACAGTTCCTGCTGCTGCGGGAGGCGACGCGCCTGCTGCCCCACGGGGTTCCCGGTGGCGTGCTGACCGGCATCCGCGGCCTGTCCACAACCCTCGCTGACCAGGACCCGGGATTCGCGCCGTTGCGGGACAAGATCCACGTGTCGCCGGACGCCGACGATGCCCGCCGGGTCCGCGAGTACCTGTCCAACGCATCGATTGCGATTGAACTGCGTCCCTTGTACGAAACCCTGGCGCAACGGATCGACAATGCCTACACCCACGGCTCGCTGACGGAAGCACTTTCGGCGTTGTCCCTGCGCATCCGTACGCCGAAATTACTGATCAGCCTGCGTGAGTTGTCTGAAGAACTGCAAAGGCGGCCCGCAGCGGCCGACCAGTTTCGGCTCGCCGGCAATGCATTGGTACTGATTCGCGAAAACCTGCACGAGATGGGCCGTCCGGCGATTCGCCTGCGGGCCCTGAACGCCAGCCTGGTCGCCGGCGTGCATGCATTTACCGCCAGCCGGGAACTGCTGGAGGACCTTTCCCGTGCAACCCGGGCCGAGCGCCTGGTCTGGCTGCAGGATGCAGCGCGGGCGCTGTATGGGTTGGGACTGCTCACCCGCTATGAGCACCAGCAGTTCAACCACGCGTTGGAATCCCTGCGGGACGGGCATGTGCCGCTGACGACCTACCGGAACGAGTTGTCCTACCTGGAATCGGCCCCGGACTGGGCCGCGCGGCGGCTGAAATATCACTTCGGTGACGCCATCGAACGGCTCAGCGAGATCGAACCGCTCGCAGCGCAGTACCTGCCGGACAAGCTGCGCTCCACGCCTCTTTTGTTCTATTCCAATGTACTGGAATCCCTGTTGGAGGATGCCGCGCAACTGGCCGGCATCCGGCACCGCCTGTTCGGCAAGGCGGTCAGTAGCGGGTTGCGCCCGCTGAATCCGGGACTGGCACGCGGCGTGCTCGTACACCCCGGGTCCGGGGACGCCGCAGGCCAGGATCCCGCCGATGCCATCTGGCTGGTCCCGGAGACCCGACCCGATCTGCCCCGCGTCGCGGGCATCCTGACCGCGGGCGAGGGGAATGCGCTCTCCCACGTGCAGTTGCTGGCGCGCAATCTCGGCATCCCCAACGTGGTGGTCAGTTCCGCGTTACTGGACACCCTGCTCGAGTTCCGTGGCCGGCGCGTGGTGGTGGCCGTGAGTCCGGGCGGCCAGGTGCGGATCGAACTGGACGGACCCGCATGGCAGGAGGCTTTCAGCCTGCCCGATGCCCCGTCCGAACCGGTACCACTGTCCGTCAACGTGGAGAAGCTCGATCTCGCGGACCGGCAACTGCTTGCCACGTCAGAACTGGGCAGCCACGACTCCGGCCGGCGGGTCGGGCCCAAGGCCGCGCAGGTGGGGGAACTCTCACGACGCTTTCCGGGCCTGGTCTCGCCGGGTCTGGCCATACCTTTCGCGGTGTATCGCGATCTGCTCAACCGGCCCCGCTGGGCCGACAGCTCGCAGAGCATGTTCGACTGGATGCGGGAGCACTACGCCGGGATGGATTCGCTGGATCCGGCGCAACGGAACTGGGTTCGCTCGGCATTCCTGGTCGAGGTGCGGGCATGGATCCTCGAACAGGAGTTCGACCCCGTGTTCATCAGCGACCTCGGCACGGCGCTCCAGCGAACGTTCGGGGAAGCCGGCAGTTACGGCGTGTTCGTGCGCAGCGACACCAACGTCGAGGACCTGCCGGGATTTACCGGCGCCGGCCTGAACCGCACGGTACCCAACGTGGTCGGTACCGGGAACATCCTCTCGGCCATTCGCGAGGTGTGGGCATCGCCATTCAGCGAACGGGCATTCACCTGGCGACAAGGTGTACTCGACCAACCCGAGCACGTGTACGCGTCGGTGTTGCTGCACCAAAGCGTTCCCGCCGAGAAGTCCGGCGTCATGGTCACGGCAGACCTCGACTCCGGCGACCCGGGGGTGCTGACCATCGTCACCAACCTCGGCGTCGGTGGTGGCGTGGAGGGCCAGGCAGGCGAGACCCTGCGTGTTTCGCTGCTGGACGGCAGCGTCAGGTTGCTGTCCTCTGCGACCGCCCGCAGGATGCGTCGCCTGCTGGCGGCAGGGGGCTCCGAAGTGGTCCCGGCGCCGGCCCCGGAACAATTGCTGCAGCGTGACGAGATCTCCCAGCTGGTGGCGCTGGCACACGCCCTCCCCGGCCGCTTTCCGCCACTGCTCGACGCCACCGGACAGCCTGCGCCCGCCGATATCGAGTTCGGGTTTTACAACGGACAACTGCAGTTGTTCCAGATCCGACCGTTCGTGCGCAATGCCGCGGCCCTGCGCAACCGTGTGCTGGCCGACATGGACCGCGCCGGCGAAGCACAGCGAATTTTGCAATCCGTGGACATGCACGCGATCCCCCCGGTCCCCGGCACCCCGGAGGCATCGGCATCCCCATGATCCGGCCACTCGTCTTCCTCCTGCTGTCCGCACCCGTACTGGCGTACGCCTACCCGGTTGATGGCTATCCCTACACCGGAATCCGCCGCCTCGAGCTGTACCGCCTTGCGCTCCTCGGTGAACTCAAGGGACCCCGCCACGCGCCCGGCCAGCACCTCCCCATTGAAGCCGTGATACCGCGCTGGAAATCCGGTGACGCCGGCAGCCTGCCGCCCGAGGACGCCAAGTTCAGCGAGGCCCTGACCCGCCTGCTCGACGAAGAGGCGAAGCCGCTGTACAGCATGCTGGTGCTGGACCTGAGCAACCCGCAGCAGCCCCGCCTCGGGCAGCACAACGGTGACCTGGAAACCAACGTGGGGAGCGTCGGCAAGGTGCTGGTCGCGCTCGCGGTGTTCCATCAGCTGGCAGTGGTGTATCCGGACGACATCGAGGCCCGCGAGCGGGTGCTGCGCGAGGCTCGAGTGATTGCCGATTCCTTCAGCCAGTGGGACCACCACGTGGTGCCGTTCTTTGACGTGGAGACACGCACGCGACGCTTCCGGCGCATCCGCCTTGGTGACGAGGGCAACCTGTGGGAATACCTGGACTGGATGCTCTCACCCAGTTCCAGTGCGGCAGCGTCCATGGTTCAGAAAGAGCTCATTGCCCTGGCCCATTTCGGCACACGCTACCCGGTACCGGAAGAAGAAAAGGAAGCGTTTTTCCGCAGTCAAGGACGCGCTGAACTCGGCCGGATCTACGAACAGGTGCAGGTCGGCGCAATCCGCACGGCAGGCCTGGACCCGGTCCGCCTGCGCCAGGGTAGCCTCTTCACCCGGCGCGGCAAGCAGCGGGTCGCATCCCAGGGCCTGAGCATCGCGACCCCCGCACCACTGGTACACCTGTTGTACCGGCTGGAGGCCGGCACGCTGATCGATCACTGGAGCAGCCGCGAGCTCAAACGCCTGCTCTACATGACCCAACGCCGCATCCGCTACGCGTCGCACCCGGCGCTGAACCAGGCTGCGGTCTATTTCAAATCAGGATCCCTCTACCAGTGCCTGCCCGATTCGACGACCTGCGGGAAATACCGGGGCGACAAGGTCAACCGGCTGGCGTCGGTCGCCATCGTCGAATCGCCGGCCGGGCAACCCCGCCTGCACTATCTGGTCGCGGTGATGTCGAACGTTCTCAAGGTCAACTCGGCCGTCGCGCACCAGACCCTGGCCATGCGTATCCACCGGTTGATCGAATCCCTGCACCCGGAAGACGAACATGACAGGTGATCTGTCCCGGCATTCCGATCCCTGGCGATTGCCGGCCGCGCGATCGTTCCTGCTGTTCGTCAATTTCTTCCTGATCATCCTCGCGTATTACCTGGTCAAGCCGGCCAGCCGGTCGCTGTTCCTGGAACATGCGGACGCCGCACAACTGCCCTACGTCTGGACGGCCAGCGCATTGCTGTTGCTGAGCCTGATGCCGCTTTACCAATACATCCTGCGGCGCTTCACCCGCCTGCGCGTGGTCATCGGAACCTGCCTGCTCATTGCGATCCTGCTGGTCGCATTCCGGTTCTGGATGCACACGTCACCGGGCATCGTGGTCGCCGTCAGCTTTTACATCCTGGTGGACGTGTTCAGCGTGGTGCTCGTCGAACAGTTCTGGAGCCTGACCGACAGCGTGTACCGTCGCGAGGAAGGCAATCGCTGGTACGGACTGATCGGCAGTGGCGGCCTGCTCGGCGGCGTCTTCGGCGGTGTGCTCGCGGGGACCCTGGTGGAACGTACGCCGGTCACCACCATTGACCTGTTGCTCATCGCAGCGCTGATCATCCTGCTGATGGGTGGCCTGACGCTGTGGTTGTCGCGGCATGGTCTCTACCAGGAGGCACCGGCGCAGGTGCGCCCGGAATCGGTCAGGATCGCGCTGCACAAGGGGTGGCGCACATTACGGGCCAGCCCGTACCTGCTGCTCATCGCACTGATCCTCCTGCTCTCGCAGGTTGCAGAGCCGATCGTCGAGTACCAGTTCATGACGCTGGTTGAGCAGTCCTTTCCCGAGCGGGAAAGCCGCACCGCCTACCTGTCGCACTTTTTGAGCCTGCTCAGTGGCGCCGCCCTGCTCATCAACCTGCTCGTGACACCGCTGGTGCATCGCAGCCTGGGGGCAATCGCGGGGTTGCTGGTACAGCCGGTCATGCTCGGCGCCGCCGCCGTGATTTTCACAGTCCAGGCCAATCTTTCCTGGGCGGCGCTTCTGAAGATGACCGATCGCGGGTTGTCGTACTCCATCAACCGCGCATCACGGGAATTGCTCTACATCCCGGTGCGCCCGGAAACCACCTACCGGGCCAAGGCATGGATCGACATGGTGGGTTACCGTAGTTTCAAGATTATCGGCAACCTGGTGATCCTGCTGCTGACGCAGTGGTTGCCCTGGCAACTCGGGATCGTGGATCTCAGTTGGGCGGTACTGGTCATCGCGGCGCTGTGGGTGACCGCCGTGTGGCGGCTGCGACGTCACTACCGGGCGGTCAGCGCGGCGGCGAAGGAGCGCGAACTGATCGCGTCGCCCGACCCGGCCACGCCGGGTTGAGCCGGGCCGGAAGCTACCAGCGTACGGTATCGCCCGATTCGAGCTTTGCGGTCCGGACCTCCGGCGGCGGCTCAAAGACCACGTCGTCCATCGCCACGATCAGTTTTTCCAGCCACTTGCCCCCCTCGGGGTGCTCGGCCAGCGCCACCGCGATGTAGCGGCGGCCACCCCGCTCGATGATCGCGCTGTCGGAGTGGAAGTGCCGCCAGGAGCCCGACTTGCGGAAGATACGCGCCTCCGGATGGGTTTTCTCCAGTCCCTTGACGAACTTGTGGTGGATGCCGGGATTACCCAGGATGTGCTTCATCAGGCGGCTGTGCTCGGGCGAAACCAGCTGATCGGTTGCGATCATGTAGTAGAAGCGGGCCACCTGGAATGCGGTCGCGCCATGGGAGATGCCGTGCAGCGGATCGCGCTGGTAGGCCGCGCCGCTGGCGTAGGGCTTGCCCACCCACAGGCCGCCATTCAGTTCCGGGTCGTAGAACTTGTACTTCTTGGACTGCAACAGGTCCGAGAGGTATTTGCGCCCGACCTTGTTCAGCACCGCGGTCGCCGCCCGGTTGGACGAGACGCGAATCATGTCGTTCATCTGCTGGAGCGTTTGTTGATCCATCTCCATCTGGCCGTCATGGATCTTCTGCAGTGCACCAAACAGGATCGCGATCTTCGGCAGGCTGGCGGCATAACGCATCTCGTCGCCGTTGAGCATCGCCAGGCGCGGGCTCATCGGATCCGTGATATCCACCAGCGCCACGGACAGCTGTTTTTTCTCCACCGCCCCGGACAGGTTCAGGTCCGCGACCGCTTTCTTCAGGCCGACCTGCATGTCCACGTCGATCACCTCGTGCTGCAGGTTGGTTCTCGGCCCCATCCCGCCGAACTGGCCGTGCTTGTGATGATGCTCGAACCGCTTCTGATCGTGCTTCTTGCTGTCGGCATGCGTGTGCGTGCCAACGCCGGCCACCGCGTGGGAGCCACCGAGCATCAGGCCCGCGGTCAGGATCAGGCTGGAGCGCGAAAAGCGCTTCTGTTTCAACTGGCTGGCCTTCCGCCTGCGGCGGGACTTACGGACTTTGAAAACCGGAGTACGTTGCTTCACGGTGGACTCCCGGGTTGCTTCAACCCTGCAGGTTTCTGCCATCCGGAACGCCGATAACGCCTCCCAGCCCGGCCTCCTCGGGCCAGGACACGGACGATAGCTGATCCCTTCGTCGACGGATCGAATGGATATTGACCAGTTTGGCAGATTCCGGGGGTTTGGGAAAAGGATTCCGGCGCCAATTTACCGTATTCGCAGGCCATACCCATCATGGGCGTCTGCCCGGGGCGCCCCTGCTCCGATCGGAGGGGGACGCCCGCTACCCGTCCTTCGTCATCGTGGTCTAGTCCTGGGCATCCTCGTCTTCGTCTTCATCGTCCTCGGCGGGAGGCGGCGGAACGTAAGCGGGAAGACCGGGCGCCGGGTTGTTCTCGCGGAGGTGGAAGGCAATGGCGCGGTAGACCGCCTCAAACTCCTCCGGGGCGCCGAGGTCGGAGGGGTCATTGCCGAAGCGGACACCGACCATGTTCCAGTCGGGCACGACGGCCACACGCTGGTGTCCGTAGCCGAC